>JBKPQA010000036.1:0-12357 GCA_046733835.1 Actinomycetota bacterium | reverse complement strand
GGAGTCCAGTACCACGTCCGCGACCTGGCCGAGGTGTTCCTCGCCCAGGGCCATCACGTCAGCGTGCTGGCGCCGGCGGTGGAGCGGGAGGTCCTGCCGCCGTACATGGTGACCGCGGGCCGAGCGGTCCCCGTGAGGTTCAACGGGTCCGTGGCCCGGCTCAACATCGGACCGACGGCTGCGGCGCGGGTGTCGAAATGGGTCGAGTCGGGTGAGTTCGACCTCATCCATCTTCACGAGCCGATCACGCCGAGCGTGGCGATCCTCGCGTTGTGGGCCGCCGAGGGACCGATCGTCGCGACGTTCCATTCGTCGACGTTGCGCTCGCGCGCCTACCAGGCCGCATACCCCATCGTCCGGCCGAGTTTGGAGAAGATCACCGCCCGCATTGCCGTCTCGGAGGACGCCCGCCGCACGGTGACGACCCACCTGGGCGGCGACGCGGTGGTCATCCCGAACGGGGTGTTCGTCAACCGGTTCGACCGAGCGGAGCCGCGTGCCGCGTGGCTGGGCACGCCGGAGCGGCCGACGGTCGCCTTCCTCGGTCGGATGGAGGAGCCGCGAAAGGGTATGCCAGTGCTCGCCGCCGCCCTGCCGTCGGTGCTCGACGCGTTGCCCGGTCTCCGGGTGCTGGTGGCCGGACCGGGTGATCCTCGGGAGGTTACGGACGACCTGGCGCCGGAGGTGGCCGCCGCCTGCGAGTTCCTCGGCCCGGTGAGCGACGAGGACAAGGCCCGGCTGCTGGCGTCGGTGGACCTGTACGTGGCGCCGAACACGGGCGGGGAGAGCTTCGGAATCATCCTCATCGAGGCGATGAGCGCAGGCGCGCCCGTGCTGGCGAGCGACCTCCCGGCGTTCGTGCGGGTGCTCGACGGCGGGGCGGCAGGGGCAACGTTCGTCAACGAGGACTCCAAAGATCTTGGCCGCCGTCTGGTCGAGCTGATCCGAGACCCGGAACGCCGCCGTGAGCTGGCGCTGCGAGGGCGTCGGCGCGCCGGCGTGTTCGACTGGTCGGTGGTTGCGTCCGACGTCATGGCGGTCTACGAGACCGTCAGTGAGGGCGCCGCCCGGGTGAGGCCGTCGGCGGAGAGCGCGTCCCGATGGGCCCGGCTGCTGCGGTCCGGCCGTCCGCCGCTCGGATGACGGGTCAACGGCGGTGAGCACGGTCGAGTGGGTGACCATCGCGGTCGTCCTCGTTCTGGTGGTGGGCTGGTACCTCTCCTACAGCGCCGCCCGGCTCGACCGGCTGCACGCGCGGGTCGAGTCGACGTCCGCGGCGCTAGACGCCCAGCTCGTCCGACGCGCCGAGGCGACGCTCGAGCTGGCCAACGGTGGACACCTGGACGCCGCGTCGGGCCTGATCCTCGCTGCGGCGGCCGCGGAGTCCCTGGCCAACGTCGAGGGGGACCCCGATCGCGAGGCGGTCGAGTCGGACCTCACCGACGCGCTGCACGCCGCCCTGAACCCCATCACCATCGACGCGCTGCGGGCGACGGACGAACCGACGGCAGAAGCGCTGGCCCGGATCGCGAACGCGGGAACCCGCGTCCAGATGGCGCGCCGGTTCCACAACGACGCGGTCATCGACGTAAGACGGGTACGGCGCAAGACCGTAGTGCGCGTGTTCCGGCTGGCCGGGCACGCGGAGCTGCCGTCGACGATCGAGTTCGACGACGAGCTACCCGAAGGTCTCCGCGCCTGACCGTCGAGACGGCTAGCCCTCCAGACGTCTAACCGTCCAGACGCCTGATCGTCGACGCGTCTTCACGGGCCGGCGCCCCCTCGACTCGACGCCGCGTCAAGTGACTCGACGCCGGTTGCAACCGGCGTCAGGTCGCTTGACTCTGCGTCGAGTCGGCGCCAAGGACGCAACCGGCGCTACGTCGCATACGTGGTCGGAGCATCCTCGCCGCCTCACTACGATGAAGGGGTGAGTGAAGCAGTTACCGGTACCAGCCGGGTCAAGCGCGGCATGGCCGAGATGCTGAAGGGCGGCGTCATCATGGACGTCGTCACGCCGGAACAGGCGAAGATCGCCGAGGACGCCGGTGCCGTGGCGGTCATGGCCCTCGAGCGGGTACCGGCAGATATCCGCGCGCAGGGCGGCGTCTCCCGGATGAGCGACCCGGACATGATCGACGGCATCATCGCGGCGGTCTCGATTCCCGTCATGGCCAAGGCGCGGATCGGCCACTTCGTCGAGGCCCAGGTTCTGCAAAGCCTCGGCGTCGACTACATCGACGAGTCCGAGGTCTTGACCCCGGCCGACTACGCGAACCACATCGACAAGTGGGCCTTCGACGTCCCCTTCGTCTGCGGCGCCACCAATCTGGGCGAGGCACTGAGGAGGATCACCGAGGGCGCCGCCATGATCCGGTCGAAGGGCGAGGCGGGCACCGGCGACGTGTCCAACGCGACGACCCACATGCGGAAGATCCGTGGGGAGATCCGCCGGCTGACCAGCCTGCCTAAGGACGAGCTCTACGTCGCCGCCAAGGAGCTGCAGGCGCCGTACGAGCTGGTCAAGGAGGTCGCCCAGCTCGGCAAGCTGCCCGTCGTCCTCTTCACCGCCGGCGGCATCGCCACGCCGGCTGACGCGGCGATGATGATGCAGCTCGGGGCCGAGGGGGTGTTCGTCGGCTCCGGCATCTTCAAGTCGGGCAATCCCGCTCAGCGTGCTGAGGCCATCGTCAAGGCGACGACGTTCTTCGACGACCCGGACATGCTGGCCAAGGTCTCACGCGGGCTCGGCGAGGCCATGGTGGGGATCAACGTCGACGAGATCCCGCAGCCGCACCGGCTCGCCGAGCGCGGCTGGTAGCAACCGCTCAGGTCACCTCGACGATCTCCGCGTCCAGCAGCCGTCCCTCGGCGAGTCGCAGAACGGCGAGCGTCCCGTGCGGCTGGCGCCGACGGTCTGTCGGCGATCCGGGGTTCAGGATCCGGAAGCCGTCCTTGGCCACATCCATCGGGATATGGGAGTGCCCGAAGACCACGAGGTCGCACCCCGGGAAGCGACGCCGCAGTCGCGCCACCCGTCCGGTCGTCGGTCCGCTGTCGTGGATCATCCCGACGCGCAGCCCATCCAGATCCAGTTCCAGGGTCTCCGGGGCGCCCCATTCCGCAACGTCGGGGCCGTCGTTGTTCCCCAAGACGGCACGAACGGGCGCGTATGCGGCGACCTCCTCGAGCACGGACGCGGTGCATACATCCCCGGCGTGAAGGACGAGGTCGGCGCCCCGGAGCTGCTCAGCCACCGCAGAAGGGCACCGCTTCCAGCGCCGCGGCGCGTGGGTGTCCGAGAGCACGACCACCCGCAGCGAGCCGTCGGGGTGCGGGCTAGCGATGTGCTCGGGCATGGTGCTCCGCCAGGAGGTCCGTACCCCAGTCCCGGCGCAGGTCCCGCCAGACGCTGTGCGCGTGGTTCGCCCCGTCCTGGGTGTTGTCGTACTCCAGCAGGAACGTTTCGCCCTTCACCGCGTAGTAGTGCGGCGCCCCCACCGTCGTCGGGCCGGCCCAGGCAAAGGACACCTTCCCGATGCCCCCCTCGGCCACTGACCGCCAGGCCTCGTTGGCGACGGGTTCCGTGGCCCGGCCGAGGTACCACCCCACGAGGGCCTGGAGCCGCTGCGCCTGAGAGCCGTCCATGTCCGCGTACCGCAGACCGGCCGGAACGACGTCCGGATTGGCGACAGGGTCGTTGCGAGTCGCGATGTCATTGGGCGCGGTCCGGGAGACGACAGCCACCGCAAGCTGGTCCTCAGTGAAGGCGCCCAACAGGTCGCGCGCCAACGACTCCTCCTCGCGCAGCACCTGCAGCCCGGCGTGCGGACCACTGCGGACTACCGCCGGGTTGGTGCCGAGGAAGCACGGCGTGACCGCGATCCCGTTGCCGACAACCGTGGCGTGGATGCCCACATGGTGGCCGCCCAGATGCCACGCCCACACATCGTCGTCGGGATTCCCGAGGACCCGCACCCAGTACCGATCCGAGCTGCGCCGATGCCAACCGGCCTTGCCGGCCGACCGCTCGACCTCGCGAAGAACGTCGTCCAGGTTCATCACCTGGCGCGTCCGGTGGGCACCCATCGCGCTCAGGGTGCCTTCGAGCAGCTCGTCGAACGCACCTCGAGCCGCGTCAGAGAGGTCACCGACCGCAACCCCCGGTCGCGGTCCCGGCAGGTAGCTCCACACCTTCCGGTCCGAGGTACCAAACTCCGACAGCGCCGCCTTGCGACCGGCGTCGTCGAGCGCGTCGACGAATCGTCGGGCCGTGACCCGCAGGGCGTCGGCGAGGTCAGCCACCGGTCGACCGTAGCTGACGCATCTCGCCCGACGCCGCCCGCAGATCGAGCTCCCGACCGAGGAAACGCGCATACTCCTCGGCGGCGCCGACGACACGAGGGTCGTTCCACGGCAGGTCGAACATCGCGACCTCCACCGTCACTGAGTCCGGTGCCAACGTTCGCTGCCAGGCACCGGCGATCACCCCGTCGACCACGACGGCGCGGTTCCACGGGAGGGTCCAGTAGTCGTGGTCCGGGTGGGCGATGGCGCTCCGGTCCTTGTACGCCATGCCGTACTCGTCGTAGTCAGGCATGAGGAAGCTGCGGAGCCCCGACGGTTGCTGGTCGTCGACGAGCAGGTACGCCCGGCCGCCGGACTCGAGGGTGGTCACCTCGTCACCGAGCACGGTGAGGGCCCGCTTGACCTCGGAGACCGTGAGGCCGCTCCAGGTCGTGAGGTCGGGGATCGTCGCCGGGCCGCGCGTGCGCAGGTAGCGGCTCACGAACTCGGCCAGCGCTTGCTCGTCCGGCAGCGTTGGACCGGGCGCCACTCGCTCGTCGAGCAGCGCATAAGTCAACTGATTGCCTCGTCGTGGGCCGCTGCATACGACACCCTGCAGCTCGGCGTACATGAGGAGGTAGGCCATGTGGATGCTCTGGTCGCCGACCCATTCGGCCGGCAGGGCGCGCCGAATCTCCTTGCGGGTCAGGTACTTTCCGCCAACGAGCAGTCCGCGCACCACATCGACGAAGCCCTCGAGCCGCTTGGTGTCGAGGTCGAGTCTCCGGTACAGGAACGCGTTGGCCTGATGCACGCGTTTCGCGGTCACCTGCAAGACCATCCGAATGTCCTTTGCCGCGACGAAGTGCCACGTCGGGCGCAGCACGTGCAAGCGCAGGATGCGTCCTTCGTCGCACGCCGACTCGACCGCCTCGTCGGAACCGCCGTCGGCCAGGCGCAGACCGATCGCCCACTTGGCCATCGCATACTCCTGCGCCTGCATCGCCACCATGCGTGAAACGACGGCCGCCGGGTCGCTCAGTGTGGAGCCCACGAGCTGCTGGTGCGCGAGCCGGAGCCGGCGGATTCCGTCGTCGTCGGGGGTGACCGTCATGTCACCGTCGCCCGCGCGCGGAAGGCGTCGCGGGCGTACTCCTCATGGTCGACCACGTCGACGAAGGCCACGGCGGCGCGGGCGGCGTCGAGGTGCGACACGTAGAGCGGCGCGAACCCCAGCCGCACCAGGTCGGGCTCCCGGAAGTCGCCGACGACGTCCCGAGCCATCAGCGCTTGGACGACCGCATACGCCTCGGGATGGCGGACGGCCACCTGCGAGCCGCGGCGATGGTCCTCGCGAGGCGTCACCACGGCCTCGCCGTGGCCGAGCCGGTCCAGGCATTCGACGAAGAAGCCCGTCAGCGAGAGTGACCGCGCCCGAACGTCGGCGACCAGGACCCCGTCGTATGCGGAGAGCGCGGCTTCCAGCGCCAGGATGCTGAGCAGCGGGCCGGTCCCCACCCGGGCCCGGGTGATCCCCCTGGCCGGTTCGAAGGACCCTTCCATGGCGAACGGACGGGCGTGCCCGTGCCACCCTGCGATCGGACCGTCGAACGCGGACTGGTGCTCCTGCCGCACATACACGTAGGAGGGCGCCCCTGGGCCGCCGTTGAGGTACTTGTACCCGCAGCCCACGGCGAGGTCGGCGCCGTCGTCGTCGAGCCGGACGTCGACGACGCCCGCCGAGTGGCAGAGGTCCCACGCCGCGAGAGCGCCGACCTCGTGTGCGGCCCGGGTGATGCTCGGCAGGTCCCACAGCTCGCCGGTTCGGTAGTCGACCGACGAGTACGCCACCAGTGCGACGTCCGCGCCGACCCGGGCCAGCCGCGCCTCGACCTGCCGCGGCGGGACGCGCTCGACCGTGAGACCGGCGAGCCGGGCCGCCCCGTCGAGGACGTAGAGGTCGGTGGGAAACGAGTCGGGATCGGTGAGGACGACCCGGCGGTCCGGCCGCATCCTGGCGGCCGCGACGAAGAGCTTGAACAGGTTGACCGATGTGGAGTCCGTGACGACGACCTGACCAGGCGCTGCTCCGACCAGCCGGCCGATCCGGTCGCCGACCCGTTCCGGGGCGCCCCACCAGTCGGACTCGTTCCAGGACCGGATCAGCCGCTCGCCCCACTCGCGCTCGGCGACGTCGGCGAGGGTTTGCGGGACGGCCCGGGGGAGCGCGCCAAGGGAGTTCCCGTCGAGGTAGACGAGGCCCTCGGGGAGGGCAAAGGCGTTACGCCGGTATGCGGCGGCGTGCTCGGCGTCGAGCGCGCCCGCCCGTTCCGTGAGCTCGACCGGCAGGTCCACGTCGTGACCGTACCGGAGGGCCGTGACACCTGCCGGACGCCGCCGATGCACTGACGCGTAGCGTGAACAGTCGTGAGCGACGCGCTGACCATCGGCGTCCTCGCCGTCCAGGGCGACGTCCGAGAGCACGTCCGGGTGCTCGGGGAACTGGGCGCACACGCATACGGAATCCGTCGCCCGTCCGAGCTCGCGGACCTGGATGGACTGGTCATTCCGGGCGGCGAGTCGACGACGATGGACAAGCTAGTCCGGGCCTTCGACCTCTATGACCCGCTGCGCAAGCTCATCGCCGACGGGCTGCCCGTCTACGGGTCGTGCGCCGGGATGATCATGCTGGCCGACCGGATCGCAGAGCCGCGTCCCGGACAGCAGACCTTAGGCGGGATGGACGTGACGGTCCGGCGTAACGCCTTCGGGCGGCAGGTCGACTCTTTTGAGGAGGACCTGGACTTCGCGGGCCTGGACGACGGCCCGGTCCGCGCCGTTTTCATCCGGGCCCCGTGGGTCGAGGAGGCGGGGGACAGCGTCGAGGTGCTGGCCCGAGCCGCCGGTAGAATCGTCGCCGTTCGTCAGGGACCCCTCCTCGCGACGTCCTTCCACCCCGAGGTCACGGGGGATACGCGGGTCCACGAGCTCTTCGTCGACATCATCAAGGACGGTTCATGAGCGGCCACTCCAAGTGGGCGACCACCAAGCACCAGAAGGCGGCCAAGGACGCCAAGCGCGGCAAGCTGTTCGCCAAGCTCATCAAGAACATCGAGGTCGCGGCGCGCACCGGTGGCGGTGACATCAACGGCAACCCGACGCTCTACGACGCCGTCCAAAAGGCCAAGAAGACCTCCGTCCCGAACGACAACATCGACCGCGCCATCAAGCGGGGTTCCGGCGCCGAGGGCGGGGGCGCGGACTGGCAGACCATCACCTACGAGGGGTACGCCCCCGGCGGCGTCGCGGTCCTCATCGAGTGCCTGACCGACAACCGCAACCGGGCGGCCGCCGAGGTCCGGACCGCGCTGACCCGCAACGGTGGTCAGCTGGCCGACCCGGGCAGCGTCGCCTACGTCTTCGACCGCCGCGGCGTCGTCATCGTGCCGAAGTCCAACGGCCTCACCGAGGACGACCTGCTCGAGGTGGTGCTCGACGCCGGCGCCGAGGAGGTGAACGACAACGGCGACACCTTCGAGATCGTCTCGGACGCGTCGGACTTCGTCGCGATCCGCAGCGCGGTCCAGTCGGCGGGCATCGACTACGAGTCGGCCGAGGCGGCGTGGGTGCCGAACCTCCAGGTGCCGCTCGACCTCGAAGGCGCGCGCAAGATGATCCGCGTCATTGACGCTCTCGAGGACAGCGACGACGTCCAGAACGTCTACGCCAACGGCGACATCTCCGACGACGTCCTCGCCGAGCTCGACGAGGAGTGACCCCCGGCGCGTTGATCCCCAGCGCGGCGCGACGCCGCCGGTAGCCTCGGCTCCGAACACGTGTTCGGGACGGCGTGACGAGGAGGGTATGCGAGTGGTGCGCGTCCTCGGCGTCGACCCCGGCCTGACCCGGTGCGGGATCGGGGTCGTCGAGGGCGCGCCGGGACGTCCGCTGCGGATGGTCGACGTTGACGTCCTCCGCACGCCGACGTCCATGTCCACGCCGGACCGGCTGCTGTCGCTGCACGCCGACCTCGACACATGGGTCCGCCGCTACCACCCCGACGCAGTCGCGGTCGAGCGGGTCTTCGCCGACGTCAACGTGGCCAGCGTAATGGGAACCGCCCAGGCGTCCGCCGTGGCCATGCTCGCCGCCGCGGCGCGTGGCATACCGGTGCACCTGCATACCCCCACCGAGGTCAAGGCCGCCGTCACCGGCAACGGCCGCGCGGACAAGGCGCAGGTCACGGCGATGGTCAGCCGGCTGCTGCGGCTCACGGAGATCCCGAGGCCCGCCGACGCCGCCGACGCCTTGGCGCTGGCCATCTGTCACGTCTGGCGGGGTGGCGCGGCGTCCCGGCTGGAGGCGGCCGTGGCCGCCCAGGTAGGCCCGCGGTGATCGCGTCGGTCCGCGGGACCGTGCTCCGCGCCGGTTTGGACTCGGTCGTCGTCGAGGTCGGCGGCGTGGGGATGCTGGTCCACACGACACCGCGGACGGCGGCGGGTATGCGGACTGGCCAGTCCGCGTCCTTGGCCACCTCCCTGGTGGTCCGGGAGGACTCCCTCACGCTGTATGGGTTTTCCGACGAGCACGAGCGGTCGCTGTTCGAGACGGTGCAGACCGTTTCGGGAGTGGGTCCGCGGCTGGCGTTGGCCATGCTGGCTGTGCACAGCCCGG
Source organism: Actinomycetota bacterium (assembly GCA_046733835.1). Lineage (GTDB taxonomy): Bacteria > Actinomycetota > Actinomycetes > Actinomycetales > Dermatophilaceae > Lapillicoccus. The sequence continues at coordinate 3,396 of JBKPQA010000036.1, read as the reverse complement.
ACGCGGTCAGGACGGCGGTGAGCAGCGGCGACCTCGTGGCCTTGACCAAGGTGCCGGGCATCGGCCGGAAGGGCGCCGAGCGGATTGTCCTCGAGCTGCGCGACAAGATCGGGGTGCCCTCTGAACCGGTCTCAGTCGGCGACCGGCCGGCGACGGCGGCGTGGCAGGGCCAGGTCCGCGAGGCGCTGGTCGGCCTCGGCTGGACGGCGCGACAGGCCGACGATGCGGTGGAGGCGGTCACGCCGATGGCATCGAACGGGGCCACCGTGTCGGCTCTGCTCAAGGCGGCGTTGCAGGAGCTGGGCCGATGACGGAGCGGCGAGGGCAGTACGAGGAGCGCGACGTGACCGAGGACGGCTCGTTTGAGGCAACGGCTCGGGTCGTCGACGCCCGGCCGGACGAGCGCGACCGGCAGGTGGAAGCCACCCTGCGACCTCGACGGCTGGCCGACTTCCCGGGTCAGACGCGGGTGCGCGAGCAGCTCTCGCTCGTCCTGGAGGCAGCGCGTCGTCGCGGTACGCCTCCGGACCACGTGCTGCTGTCAGGACCCCCGGGACTCGGCAAGACGACGCTGGCCATGATCGTCGCCACCGAGCTGGAGCAGCCGATCCGGGTCACGTCGGGTCCGGCGATCCAGCACGCCGGCGATCTCGCCTCGATCCTCTCCTCACTGGCCGAGGGTGAGGTGCTGTTCGTCGACGAGATCCATCGGATGTCACGGCCGGCCGAGGAGATGCTGTACCTGGCCATGGAGGACTTCCGGGTCGACGTCGTCGTCGGCAAGGGTCCGGGTGCGACGGCCATCCCCCTGGAGCTGCCGCCCTTCACCGTTGTGGGCGCCACGACCCGAGCCGGCCTGCTGCCGGCGCCGCTGCGCGACCGCTTCGGGTTCACCGGCCACTTGGACTTTTACTCGGTCGAGGAGCTGGGCGTGATCCTGCGGCGCAGCGCCCGGTTGCTCGAGGTGGAAGCCGACGAGGCGGGGATCGCCGAGATCGCGCTGCGTTCCCGCGGGACTCCCCGCATCGCCAACCGGCTGCTGCGCCGCGTCCGGGACTGGGCGCAGGTGCACGGCCGCAGCGTCGTCGACCTCGACGCCGCGAAGGTCGCGCTGGCGATGTTCGACGTCGATGAGCGCGGACTGGACCGGCTGGACCGCGCAGTACTCGAGTCGCTGTGCCGCCGGTTCGGTGGCGGACCGGTCGGTCTGACGACGCTGGCCGTGGCGGTTGGCGAGGAGGCCGACACCGTAGAAACAGTCGCCGAGCCGTTCCTGGTGCGCGAGGGGTTCATGGTCCGCACCCCGCGAGGCCGGGCGGCCACCCCGCTGGCCTGGGAGCACCTGGGGCTGGCGCCGCCGCGTAGCTCCGGTCATTTCGGCGCGGGCAGCACCGGCCGGCTCGGCGCCCAGGACACGCTTCTGCCGCTCGACGAGCCGGGCCGCTTCAGCGGCTGACCCGGCCCTTTCCCGCTGCCAGGCTCCCGTTCTTGTGAGTTTTGCCGGTGCTGAGCGCCTTAGATCCACAACAACAGGAGTCTGGAAGCGGGAAGTGGGGGCACGGGCATACTGGAGGGACTTTGGTGGCCCTCGCTTCCCTCACCTAGACTCTCGCGGGCGCTTCCGGCGCCATCGCGGCACTTGTGCGGGCCCGGAGACGTTCTGGGGAACGGTGACCGCCACCGCAGGATCCCGGCGTGGGATCGACCCGAACGACACGAAGGACGATGGTGCATGAGTGAAGGGCTGGCGGGCCTCCTGCTGCCGGCGATGGTCATCGTTCTCATCGCGTTCATGTTCTGGAGCCAACGGCGGCGGCAAAATGCCGCGGCGCAGCTGCAGGAGAGCCTGAGCGTCGGGGACGACGTCTGCACGACCTCCGGGCTGTTCGGGACCATCAGAGCGCTGGACGACGTGATGGCGACCCTCGAGATCGCTCCGGGGACCATGGTGCGCTTCGACCGGCGCGCCATCGCCACGAAGGTCGACACGAGCGGGCGGCCGATCACTGGGCCGAACCACGCGCCGACGACACCGACGGACGCGCCCAGCACCGACCCCGAGAAGTAACCCGTGGCCCTGAACCCCCGTACGCGCGGCCCGCGTCGCACCATCGCGGCGCTGATCGTCGTGATGATCGTCCTCTTCGGTGGCATCGCCGCCGCCGCCACCTGGGCGTCGGCTCAGTGGACGCCCAAACTCGGGCTCGACCTCGAGGGCGGCACGGAGATGACCCTCGAGCCGGTCCTCGCCGACCCGAGCCAGCAGGTCAACCAGGGGCAGCTCGACAAGGCCCGCGACATCATCTCCCAGCGCGTCGACTCCTACGGCGTCGCCGAGGCCGAGGTGACCACGCAGGGCGGCCGGAACATCGTCGTGTCGATCCCCGGTACTCCCGACGCGGCAACGCTCGATGCGATCCGCAAGCCCTCACAGCTGCGGTTCCGCGCCGTACTCACCGTCGACGCGGGCTCGCCGCAGGCCGCGGCGACGGGCACGGCGACGGCCACGGGCACGGAGACCACTGGCACGGGCACGCCGACGTCGACCGCGACGACCCCGCCCCCGGCTTTCACACCCGACACGCCGGCCACGAGTGCGGCCACGTCGGCGAACCGAGCCGTACCGCAAGCCCTGATGGCCGATCCGACCCCGGCGCCCACCAGCGCCACGCCGACTGACGGTGGCAGCGCGACCGGTGGCAGCACCGCGACGCCGAGCGCGACGCCGACCAACGCCAGCGACCCCGCCTGGGTCACGCCCGAGATCCTCGACGAGTTCACCAAGCTCGACTGCAGCAAGCCCGAGGCGGTCAGCGCGGCCGTCGACGATCCAGCCAAGCCGCTGGTGACCTGCTCGGACGACCGGAAGTCCAAGTACATCCTCGGCCCCGTCGAGGTCGACGGCACCGACATCGCCGACGCCTCGGCCGGTTACCAGGTCTCCCAGAACGGCCAGCCGACCAACGTCGTCGAGGTTCAGCTGAAGTTCACCAGCGACGGCGCCAAGAAGTTCGGCGACGTCACCACGCGCCTGATCGGCCTGCAGGGCGTCCGGAACCAGTTCGCCATCGTCCTCGACAAGCAGGTCATCTCCGCCCCGACCACGCAGGCGGCGATCACCAACGGCCAGGCCAGCATCACCGGCAACTTCACGATCGAGTCGGCGCGCGCCCTGGCCAACCAGCTGAAGTTCGGTGCCCTCCCGATGTCCTTCGCGCTGCAGACCCAGGACGACATCAGCCCGACGCTCGGCAGTGAGCAGCTCAAGCTCGGCCTCCTCGCGGGCCTCATCGGCATGCTGCTCGTGGTGATCTACTCGCTGCTCCAGTACCGGTTGCTCGGCCTCGTCACCGTGGCGTCCTTGGTCATCGCGGCGATCCTGACCTATGGCGTGCT
>JBKPQA010000035.1:0-3657 GCA_046733835.1 Actinomycetota bacterium | reverse complement strand
GAGGCGTCGCGCAACGACATCAGCACCCGCCGCACCGGGCCGCGTCGTTCGGTTCGCAGGTACTTCGCCGTGATGAGCAGCTCGAGGCCTGAGCCGGTGAACAGCAGCTTCTCCCGGTGGCCGGTGACGGTGTGCAGCGTGTGCCAGGGGTCGGCGTAGTCCCACCACGAGCGACCCTCGTTGTCGTGCAGGGGGAACGCCTCACGGACCGGCCGGTCCATCAGCGCCTCTGGCTGGCTCTCGACGAGGAAGGCCGCCCGGTTGCTGACGAACTTGATCAGCCCCACGTGGTCGACGACGACCAGCCCGTCCGGCAGCAGCTCGGCCAGAGCACCGACCTGCGGCGGGGGGTTGGTGAGGTCGAGGGGGGCTGCGTCTTCGCGCGCCATGGCGGGATTCTAGGGAGCGGCCGCCGCTGCCGCGGCCGAGGCATAGAGACAGATGGTCGCGGCCATGGCCAGGTTGAGCGACTCGGCCCGGCCGTGGATGGGCACCCGGACGACCTCGTCGGCGCTCTCGAGGTCCGCGGGCCGGAGCCCCCAGGCCTCGTTGCCGAACAGCCACGCGTGCGGCGCGATGAGGTCGACCTGGTCCACGGTGAGCGGCCCGGCGCCCTCCGCTGCCAGGATCCGGAGCCCGGCGGCGCGGAGTCGGTCGACCACGGCGGCAACGGACGCGCCGGTGACGATCGGCAGGTGGAAGAGTGAGCCGGCGGTGGAGCGGACAACCTTCGGGGCGTACGCGTCCACGCTTCCCTCGCTGACGACCACGGCGTCGGCTCCCGCAGCGTCCGCGGCGCGGATCACCGTGCCGGCGTTGCCGGGGTCCCGGACGTGGGCCAGGACGGCGACGACGCGCGGCTCAGCCGCAAGAACCTCGTGGAGGTCCACGGCGGGCTGGCGGCAGACCGCGAGCAGGCCCTGCGGCGTCTGGGCGTCGGCCATCGCCGCGAGGACCTCGGTACTGACTGCCATGACTCGAAGTCCGGCGTCCGATGCCGCGGTGAGGATGTCCGCATGCCGCTGGGCCGCGTCGTCCGTGACGTAGAGGTCACACACAAGATCAGGTCGCCAGCGGACAGCTTCGCGGGCGGCCTGCGGACCCTCGGCGAGGAACAGCCCCTGACGGGCGCGGACCGATCGCTGGCCCAGCGCTCGGACCGAGCGGACCCGCTCGGACCGTGGGTTGTCAATCAGCTGGGGCAGGATCAGGCCGCGTCGCTGGCGCCGGCGGCCGGGACGTTGGCCGTCACGTTGGCCTTGGCCAGCTCCACCAGGGCCGTGAAGGCGGCCGCGTCGGTTACCGCCAGGTCGGCGAGGATCTTGCGATCGACCTCGACCCCGGCGGCCTTGAGGCCCTGGATGAACCGGTTGTACGTCATGCCGTTCGCGCGGGCGCCCGCATTGATGCGCTGGATCCACAGGCGACGGAAGTCACCCTTCTTGGCGCGACGGTCCCGGTACGCGTACCCGAGCGAGTGAGTGACCTGCTCCTTGGCCTTGCGGTAGAGGCGCGAGCGCTGGCCGCGGTAGCCGCTGGCCCGCTCGAGGGTCACCTTGCGCTTCTTGTGGGCGTTAGCCGCCCGCTTCACGCGTGCCACGTGAGTTCTCCTTGTGTGCGGTGTGTCGGTGGTGCCGTGGCGCTGACCAGCCGGTCAGCGGCCGAGCAGCTTGCGGGCGGTCTTGGCGTCGGGCTTGGACAGTTCGACGTCGCCGGCGATCGAGCGCATCTTCTTGCTCGACTTGACCTCCAACCGGTGACGCCCGCCGGTCTGCTCGCGCATGACCTTGCCGGTCCCGGTGAGGCGCATCCGCTTCTTCGCACCACTGTGCGTCTTCATCTTCGGCATGGTGATCCTCGGCGTGGTGCCGATAACTCCTTCGGGGGTATTCGTGGCCGTCCATCAAGGGAGTCTGGCGGCCCGAGCGGTAGGCGTCAGGCCGACTCGGCCGACGCTGCGGTCTTGGTGGGTGGTGCAGGTCGAGGGCTGGGCCGTGGTGCCGAGGACGTCGGGGCGGCGGCCGAAGCGCTGGCGGCGGGGGCCGTGGCGGCCGGGGCGGTGGCCGGCTCCGGGCCGGTCGCCGTATCGGCCGGGGACTCGATCGCCGCGCCTGTGGCGTCGTCCGGAGCCGGTGTCGAGCTCAGCTCTCGGCGGCGGCGCTGCTCGGCGCGGGCGTCGGCTTTCTTTTTGGTCGGGGCCAGGACCATGACCATGTTGCGGCCATCCTGCTTGGGACTGGACTCGACGTAGCCCAGCTCGGTGATGTCCTCGGCCAGCCGCTGCAGCAGCCGGAAGCCCAGCTCGGGACGCGACTGTTCGCGACCCCGGAACATGATCGTCACCTTGACCTTGTCGCCCGCCTTGAGGAACCGCTCGACGTGGCCCTTCTTGGTGCCGTAGTCGTGCGGGTCGATCTTGGGGCGGAGCTTGATCTCCTTGATGACGGTGTTGACCTGGTTCTTCCGGGCTTCGCGGGCCTTTAGGGCGGCTTCGTACTTGAACTTGCCGAAGTCCATGAGCTTGGCGACGGGTGGCCGGGCCATCGGGGCCACCTCGACAAGGTCGAGATCGGCCTCCGCGGCCAGTCGCAGCGCGTCTTCGACGCGGACGATGCCGACCTGCTCGCCGTTGGGTCCGACCAAGCGCACTTCCGGGACGCGGATGCGCTCGTTGATGCGAGGCTCGCTGATGTGGTGCTCCTTCTGTGGGGTCAGGGTTGGTGACCGGCCCGAGGGACGGGAAAGGCTCCCCGTCACCCAGGGTGCGCGAGGAGCCTCGAGGTCGGTCCGGTATGCCTGTGGTCACCCCACGGGCGTGGGCTACACACCGCCGCGCGGGCGACACGCATACCGTCCGGACCGTTTCGACCCGGCGATCTGGCGATCGACGCGGGTGGAAGCCGAGGGCTTCTCTTGCACGATCGACGTCCCAAACTCGGCTTGATGCCGGGGCCGATCCGCCGATCAGGTCCGTACCAGGATATCAGTGCGCCGTCGCCACCTGGGAATCGTCCACGGCGGACGCCGTGTCGCTGCCCCGTCGGCCGAGAACGAGCCCGCAGACGACGGCGATCAGCAGGCCGACAGCGCTGACGACCAGGAAGCCCCACTGCCACCCGCCGGCGTCGATGGCGAAGCCGGCCAATGGGGCGCCGAGGGCGATTCCGGCGGTCATCGAGGAGCCGTGCCAGCCGACCGCCTCGCCGCGCGCGCTGATCGGGACCAGGCGGCTGAGGGTGTCCACCGTCGCGGTGATCGACGGCGCGCAGAAGAGGCCGGAGACGAAGAGCAGGACCGCGGCCATCGGCAGGTTGGCGGCCAGGGCGACTGGCGCGGTCACCAGCGCCAGGCCGGCGAGGAGCCAGAACGCGGCCACGGAGCGGTGCCAGGCACCGTAGACGAGGCCGCCGACGATGGACCCGGCCCCCCAGACGGCCAGCACCCAGCCGATGTGCTGCTGGGCGTCCATGGAGCGGAGGGTGGCGACGATCGCGACGTCGGAGCCCCCGAGGACGATCGTGGTCGCCGCCGCGGCGGCAAGGACGGCGAGGACCGGGACGCCGAACCAGGACCGGCGGGGCGGTGGGGTGGCGTCGGCGTCCTCCTCGTGGTCGCCGCGAATGGCGGGGTTGAGGACGTAGAGGACGATCCCCGCGA
>JBKPQA010000034.1:0-3653 GCA_046733835.1 Actinomycetota bacterium | reverse complement strand
GGCGCCGCGGCGCTCCGGTGAGCTTCAGCTGGTGATGTCCTTGCCCGCGAACCGGGCCCACGCCAGGAGCCAGAACACCGCCGCGTAGGCCGCATCGACACCCAGGCCGCGAAGCACGTTGTCCCACAAGGGCGGGTCGCGCAGCAGGTCGGCGAACGACAACCATTCATGGACGATCAGCCACGGGTGCAGCCACTCGAGCTGCGGCACCGCGTCGAGTATCCAGGAGAGGATCGTGAAGATCATCAGCGCGATGGTCGCCGCGATCGGCTGCTCGGTCAGGGTCGAGATGAAGAGGCCCACCGCACCGAGAGCCGCGATGCACGCGCTGAGGTAGAGGACGACGAGTAGAAGCCGTCCCAGCGCCGCCGGGAAATCGAGCTGCGACCCGGACAGCGTCGTCAACGGCCCGGTGCCGAAGAGGCCGACCCCGATGACGGCTCCGGCCACCGCGACCGTCGCGACGCCCCACAGTGCGCCGATGCACAGCGACGCGTACTTGACGACCAGGAGCCGGGTCCGGCTCACCGGCACGGTGAGTAGGTAGCGCAGCGTGCCGATATTGGCCTCGCCGGCGACGGCGTCGCCGGCCAGCATGGAGATCGCCAACGGCAGGAAGATGCCCATCTCCACACCGAGCGCGGCGAGCGGCACGAACAGCCCGTTGGACGTCACCGAGTCGAGGAAGTCGGGCCCGCCGCGGGCGTTCCGGGACGACACCTTCACTGAGATGGCGAGGACGATCGGCACGAGCGCGAGGACGAGCAGGCCCATCTGGTTGCGGCGGCGGCCGCCGATGAGCCGGACCTCGGAGCGCAACAGCCGCGATGACACCAACCGCTTGCCGGGGCCGTGCCCCGTGATGTCAGCCCGTGCGACGTCAGCCACTGACATCGAAGCCCTCCCCCGTGAGACCGACGAAAAGGTCTTCGAGGCTCGGTGTCGTGACGACAAACCCCCGCACCGGAACGCCCGCGCGCACCAGGGCCTCGACCATCGACTCCGGCGCCAAGGTGCCCGGCTGGCCGCGTACCTCCCCCCGCTCGACGACGACGTCCGCGACGCCGAGCCGCTGGAGCACCGCGGCGGCCTCGGCCGGCTCCGGCGTCGTCACGCATACCGTCGTGACCCCCGACCCGCGCAGCTCGTCGACCGTGCCCTGGCCGACCAGCCGACCCTCGCTCATGATCCCGAGGTGGGTGCAGATCTGCTCGACCTCTGACAGCAGGTGGCTCGACACGAGCACCGTCGCGCCCTCCTCGGCCAGCGAGGCGACGAGGTGCCGGACCTCCCGGGTCCCTTGCGGGTCAAGCCCGTTCGTCGGTTCGTCGAGGACGAGCAGCTCGCGGGGTGCCAGCAGCGTGGCTGCGATCGCGAGGCGTTGTCGCATACCCAGCGAGTAGGCCCGATACTTCTTGGTGGCCGCCGCCAGCAAGCCGACGCGGTCCAGCGCAGCGTCGATCCGCTGCCGGGCGGTGCGCGGATCGCTCCACAGGTCGGCCGCGTCGAGCCGGGCCAGGTTGGCCCGCCCGGACAGGTAGGGATGGAAGGCCGGCCCCTCGACCAGCGACCCCACCTGTGGCAGCGCACGGGCCGCCCCGCGGGGGATCGGGTGGCCGAGCAGCGACCGGGTCCCGGCGTTCGGTTCGACCAGGCCGAGGAGCATCCGGATCGTCGTCGTCTTGCCGGACCCGTTGGGACCGAGGAACCCGTAGACCGCGCCGCGCGGAACCATCATGTCAAGCGCCTCGACCGCCAGCCGGGAGCCGAACCGCTTGGTCAGACCGTGCGTCTCGACGGCCGCGTCGGCTTCGGGCTCGGGCGTCGGCTGGTCCGCCAGGGTCGGCTGGACCTGCGTGGCCGGCAGGGTCACGAGGCCTTCAGCGCCGCATACAGCAGCTCGGGAGCGACCGCTCCGACGGCGACCCGTCCGTCGTCGGTGAGCACCGCGGAGAAGAGCGTCCCGTCGATCACGCGGCCCGACCCCCAGTCACCGGTGACCTTGGGCACCGAGCTGAGCAGGCTCTGGAGCTGCTTGTCCTGCGAGGCGCCGGCCATCTGCCCCGGCATAGGGGCGACGGCGACCGAGGTCCAGCCGCTGCCGACCACCTTGGGCTCGGCCGGCTTCGTCGACGGACGCGACGTGCCTGGTGCAACAGAGTTGCTCTCCCTCACGCTGGTACCGGGTGGCGGCGTGAACTGGAACTGGCGTGCGTCGGGAGCCGCGAAGTCGATCGCCGTGAAGCCGACCTCGACCGCGGGGTTGGCCACCTTGGTCGAGTAGACCTGGACGCGCAGCGGCACGTACTTCTCCGCGTCGACGGCGATGCGCACCTGCGCGACGCGGGTGTCCTTGGTGCGCGGCTGCAGGACCAGCTCGTATGCCTGCCGTCCGGCCACGACGGCAGTCCCGGCCGTCGTGACCTGGGTCGTGGGGTCGATGGCGGCGAGGGCCTTCTGGGCGGCCTCGTCCGGGGTCTTGGGGAGGTCGGTCGGCGTCGAGGGGACGCCGGCCTGGTCCTTGGCCGAGAGCGTGTGGTGCACCGCGGACTTGTCGGCGCTGGACCAGACCCACACGTCCTTGCCATTGCGGATGACGTCGGACTCGCCGGAACCGCCGACCAGCGCAACCCGCGCCTGGGTCGGGCCGCCGAGCCAGACCCGCCAGGTGTGGGTGCCGGAGACGATCGAGGTGAGGTTCGCGGCGCCGGCCTTGGCCACAGGGCTGCCGGACGCCTGGCCGGTCAGGCCGGGAATGTCGGGGAGGCCGAGGTTGGCCGTCTGCACGACGGTGCCGGAGAGCTGTCGGGTCGCCGACTGCTGGACGTCAACGAGCAGCTGTGCGGCGCTGCGCGGCGGGAGACCCGAGTCCGCGCTCGCGGTTCGCGAGGCCACCAGGCTGCCGGCGGCGATGAGGACGACGGCACCGGCCGGAACGGCCCACCGTGCACGGGGATGATCGGCGAACAGGCTCACCTGGTCATTGTCCGTTCTGTGACCTGAGAACGTCCTGAGAGGTCAGCGGCGCGGCGTGAGCCGGAGCGTCGAGGCTTTCGCCGCCGGCGTGAGGACGCTGTCGACGACCCGTTGCGGATACCTCCCGTACTTGGTCTGGTATGCGACGTCGAGCCGGTTCCCGAGGCCGACGTCGGCGCTCGCGTTTTCAGCGCGGACGTCCGATGCGACGCCGCGCGCAGTCACGTGCGCCAGGTCGGTGGCCCGGAGGTATCGGTGCCATGTGCCCTGGGTGCCGTTGACCGACCGCACGTACACCTGGCTGTCGTCGATGACCATCCACATCCGCACCGGCTTCCGCGCCGTGCCGTCGCTCCGGATGCTCGCCAGACGGATCTCGTCCTCGCTGGCGAGGCGGCTGAGCTCGTCGTCGGTCCAGTCGTTGTCGTCGGGCACGTGACCATCAAACCGCGAGGCGCAAGAGCAGCGCATTGGTCTATTGCGCTGGCACCACTTGGTCCGTTCACCGAGCCGCTTTCGGCCTAGCGTGAAGGTCGTGACGACAGCAACAGCAACGGTCTCGGTACCGGTACGGCTCGATGTCGACACGCAGGCGGCGGCGTTCAGCAAGGCCATGACCCATCTCGACAACGCCTCCACCCGGCAGCTCGACGACGTCGGCTTCGACGCCGGGCTGC
>JBKPQA010000033.1:0-6059 GCA_046733835.1 Actinomycetota bacterium | reverse complement strand
ATCATGGACGAGGAGGACGTGCACGTCCCGGTCATCGCCAAGATTGAGAAGCCCCAGGCCGTGGAGAACCTCGCGGAGATCGTCCACGCCTTCGACGGCGTCATGGTCGCGCGCGGTGACCTCGGCGTGGAGCTGCCGCTCGAGGACGTGCCACTCGTGCAGAAGCGTGCCGTCGAGCTGTCCCGCCAGCAGGCCAAGCCGGTCATCGTCGCGACGCAGGTGCTCGAGTCGATGATCGAGAACCCCCGTCCGACGCGAGCCGAGGCCAGCGACTGCGCCAACGCCGTACTCGACGGCGCGGACGCCATCATGCTGTCGGGCGAGACCAGCGTGGGCGCCTGGCCGGTGCAGGCGGTACGCACGATGGCGCGGATCATCTCGGCCACCGAAGACCACGGCCTCGAGCGGATCCACCCGCTCGGCACCCGACCGCATACGGTCGGCGGGGCGGTGACCTGGGCCGCCGTGGAGATCGGTGAACTGCTCGGCGTCAAGTACCTCGTGACGTTCACCCAGTCCGGCGACTCGGCCAAGCGCCTCTCGCGGCTGCGGTCCCAGCTGCCGATGCTGGCGTTCACCCCGATCGCGGCCACCCGCTCGCAGCTCGCGTTGGTCTGGGGCATCGAGACCTTCATCGTCCCGATGGCGCGGCACACCGACCAGATGGCTTTAGAGGTCGACAAGGAGCTCCTGGACTCGGGACGCTGCCAGGAAGGCGACCGAGTCATCATCGTGGCCGGGTCCCCTCCTGGGATCCCGGGCTCCACCAACGCCTTGCGTGTCCACAAGATCGGTGACGCCAAGAACAAGGTGGCGCCGGCATACGAGGACTTCGCGGTCTACTGAGCACTCGTGGGGGCCTCGGTATGCTTCGCGCGGAGTTCTCGGGCCGGTATCGGCTCACCGCCGGGGTGGTGGAATGGCAGACACGGGGCACTCAAAATGCTCTGGCCGCAAGGCTGTGCGGGTTCGAATCCCGCTCCCGGCACGCATACCTCTCGTTGTCAGGGTGACGGCCTGACCGGCCCCGACTGCAGGTGCTGTTCGCGATAGAGCATCGAGTGGCATACGCCGAGCAGCAGGACGTTCACAGCAACCCGGACGACGCCGAGCCACGGCTCGTCCAGCAGCTCGAAGAGCTGGACGACGAGCAGCTCCAACGTGAGCGCCAGCGCGAAGAGCTGCAGCGCCCGGACGTGCTCGCCGCGGTAGTAGAAGACGGTCGCGACGACGCCTTGGCCCAGAACCACCCACGCGGCCACGGCCCAGACCCACGCGAAGGCGGACGGGTCGTCGACCAGCTCCTGAGTGGGCCGGAGAACCGACACGACGATCACGATCTGGAAGAGGACAACGCCGAGGCGTTGCATGATCGTCGATCGGGCCAGCCCGACGGCGCGGCCCCGCGCCGCGACGTAGAACCGGTTCATCCAACCGACCGCCAAGGGCGCGCTGGTCACCTCCTCGACGACGCCGAGGAGTGGATCGCGCAAAGGTTCGACGGGACTGGCGGCTTCCAGCATGCGCTTCAGCTCGGACGCCTCGTGGGCATCGAGGTTCCTACCGGCCAGCTCCTGCATCATCTTCAGCCCGTTGACGATCAGCTCGCGATCGGACAGTGCGCGGCGGCGGACGAGGTAGGCGCCGACCACGTAGACCAGGACGAGGAACAGGTAGATCACCGCGGCGACCGGTTTGAAGAAGTAGTTGTTGTCCTGGGTGAGGAACTTGCCGACCTCGTCGATGAAGAGACCGAATCCCACGCCGGCGAGCAGGGTCGCCAGCCACCGGGACGTGCGGCCGAGCAGCAGCATGAACATGAGCATCGCGGCGAGCATGAAGATGCCGCCGAAGAGAACGTGGGCCACGTGCAGGCCGCTCGCGCCCCCAATCTGGGGGAACCCGGTCAGCTGCAGGTAGAGCCGGGTGACGGTGATGGTGACCACGGTCGCGACGAGGAACAGCTCGACGTGGCCGGCCCCCTCGGCGTCGCGAATCGGGCCCCACTGGCGCGGGTTCGTAGGCCTAGCGGGAGTCGCGTTCGGTGGGGGGTGAACCGGCTCGGCAGGCGCGGGTTCCCCCGGTTCCCTGCGCATGAAGAGGATGGTCGCATATCGATAGGGTTACGGCTATGAGCGATAAGCCCACTCCGGCGGCGCCGAAGAAGGCCGCGACCACCAAGGCCGCGCCAACTCCGACGCCCTCCTCGGAGCCGGAGTCGACCGCCGCGGAGCCGGCGACCTCACCGGTGTCCGGCGGCGCCGACGGCTCCCGCGGGCTGCGCGTCCTCGTCGCTGAGGACGAGGCCCTGATCCGGCTCGACCTCGCCGAGATGCTCACCGAGTCGGGCTACGAGGTCGTCGGGCAGGCGAGCGACGGCGAACAGGCGGTCGAGCTCGTCAAGGAGCACCGGCCCGACGTCGTGATCATGGACGTCAAGATGCCGGTGCTCGACGGCATCAGCGCGGCGGAGCAGATCGGCAAGGAGCGCATTGCGCCGGTCGTCATGCTGACTGCGTTCAGCCAGAAGGAGCTGGTCGAGCGGGCTCGCGACGCGGGCGTCATGGCCTACATCGTCAAGCCGTTCACCCAGGCCGACCTGGCGCCGGCGGTCGACATCGCCACGTCCCGGTGGGCTGAGCTCAAGGCGCTCGAGGGCGAGATCGCCGACCTCGGCGAGCGGCTGGAGACGCGCAAGGCGGTAGACCGCGCGAAGGGCATCTTGATGACGCGGCTCAAGCTGTCGGAGGCGGATGCGTTCCGCTGGATCCAGAAGACGGCCATGGACCGCCGGCTCGGTATGCGTGAGGTCGCCGAGGCGGTCATCTCGCAGATGCCGGCGACGAAGTAGTTCGCTCGAGTTCGCGTCCGTCGTAGCGGGGTCATACCGCGCGCAAGCTGACCGTCCGCGCCTCCGCAGGCTCCGGCGCTCCGCCAGACCCGCCATGCTGCGCGCGGTACGTGGTAAGCCGCCGCCCCTCCGTGCATCTCATGGGCGCCGGTCAGACAGGCAGTCGTAGCCGACCCGACCCGACACGCCGTCCAGATCGGGCGACACGCCGACGCCTCAACGGCTACTGACTGTTGGACGGGCGACGTGGCGCTCCTGAGCGGAGCGAAGTTGACGTCAGAGCGGCGATTTCGCTCCATTTGGGCCGCTTCATGGGGTGGCGTGGCGCGCGTCAGCCGCGAATCACTGCCACGAGCTGGGTTAGCAGGGGAGCCACGACCAGTGCGGGCAGCATGTTGCCGACCGGTACCTCGCGGATGCGTAACAACCGCAAGCCGATTCCGGCCAGCATCAGGCCACCCGTGGCGGTGAGGGCCGCGATGTGCGCCTCCGGCAGCACCGAACCCAGTAACACACCCACCACCGTGAGGGAACCCTGGATCACCGCGACGGACACCGCGGACAGGAGCACGCCGATACCGAACGTGGAGGCGAAGGCGAGCGCCGCGAAGCCGTCCAGCACCGACTTGAGCGCGAGCTGCTCGATCCCGCGCCCCAGCCCGTCGGAGAGGCTGCCCAGGATCGTCAGCGGCCCGACGCAGAAGAGCAGGGATGCGGTGAGCCACCCTTCGATGAACCGCTCGCGCGCGGCGTGCGCCTCGTCCGGCGTCTCCGCGTCGTGGGTGGCCGCGTCACGAGATCGCGATCGGCGGGCCACCCAGCTCTGAATGCTGCCGGCGAGCCCGGACAGCCGCTCCTCGATCCGGAGGAGTGAACCGACGACTCCACCGACCAGCAACGAGCCGAGCACAATGAGGACCGGTGCCCCGGGTCCGACGGCGTCGACCAGAGACGAGTCAGTGACACTGACGCAGGACAGTGCGGCCACCAGCAGGGTGACCAGGCCGAGACAGTCGGTGACGACGGACCGCGTCCGCTCAGGCAGCCGGTGGCCAATGGCCATGCCCAGGAGCGCGCCCACGACGACTGCCACCACGTTGATGACCGTCCCGAGCCCGGGGAACGCCGCGCGCACCGCGTCACCCTATGGGCCAACCGGATTCGCATCGTCGAAGGTCCACGCAAACCGCTCGTGCAACGGCCAATCGATCGCAGGCAAAGACCGGTCAGGGCCTCTCTCGGTCATTTTCGAGGATGCCCCTTCCACCCGGAGGCCCTCGCCCCTAGAGTCGAGCAGTCGTCACCGACTCCGGTCGCTTGCGGGGAAATTGCGACCATGCCCGTGTCATCGGCGTCATCGGCGTTGTGCTGCAATCAGGAGGCTTGCGTGTCACGTCCCCAGGTCAGCGTGCGGCTGGTCGACGAGGCGCACCAGGGCGACCTGGTGGACCTGTGGATGGAGAATCGGGCGGAATGCGGTGGTGGTTCGGAGGCGGCCCTCCGGGTCGTCTCGCTCCACGCATTGACGACCGCGCTCCAGCGACCAGACGTGACCGCCTTTCTGGCCGTCGTCGACGACACCGCCGTGGGCTACCTCGTCCTCAAGGACAGCCTCGCCGGACCGTTCACCGACTCGACCTGCACGTCCATCGACCAGCTCTTCGTCTCGGCCCGCTGGCGCCGTCACGGGGTGGCCCGTCAGCTCCTCGCCGCGGCCGCGGCCCACGCCGACCGGGTCGGTGCCGAGGCGATCGTCAGCCACGTCCCATCCCAGGTCCGTGACGCGAACCGATTCTTCGCCCGCCTGGGGTTTTCGCCGACCGTGGTCCGTCGCGTGACCACGCCGGCCGCTCTGCACCGCAAGCTTGCGGCCTCCGGAGAGGCGCCGGTCCTGCACCGGGTGGGCCTCGAGGAGGTCATCCAACGCCGGCGCTCGCAGCGATTCCGCGCCGTGCGGCAGAGCACCGCCACCCGCGCCGCCGACGTCTGAGCGCGGCGCCTGAAGGGCGCTCCGGGGCGGCACGGTCGTGTCGGCCCCCGGGCCTAGGGTGAACGTCGTGGCTCCTGCGAACCGGCTCCTTCTCCTCGACGGCCACTCGCTGGCATACCGCGCCTTTTACGCCCTCCCGGCGGAGAACTTCTCGACGAAGACCGGGCAGACCACGAACGCCGTTTACGGCTTCACGTCGATGCTCATCAACATGCTCCGCGACGAGGAGCCCTCGCACGTCGGAGTCGCCTTCGACCTGTCCCGGCAGACCTTCCGTAGTGAGGAGTATGCGGAGTACAAGGCGGGCCGCAGCAGCACACCCACGGAGTTCTCGGGGCAGATCCCGCTCATCCACGAGGTGCTCGACGCCCTCCGGATTCGCTACATCGAGGCCGAGGGCTACGAGGCCGACGACATCATCGCGACGCTGACCACCCAGGCCACCGCCAAGGAGATGGAGGTCGTCATCGTCTCCGGCGACCGCGACGTCTTCCAGCTGGTCGCTGACGACGTCACCATGGTTTATCCCGTGCGCGGCGTTTCCGACGTGTGGCGGATGGACCCGGCCACGGTCCTCGAGCGCTACCTCGTGCCGCCGGAGCGCTACAGCGACCTCGCTGCGTTGGTCGGCGAGTCGTCCGACAACCTGCCGGGGGTCCCTGGCGTGGGACCCAAGACGGCGGCCAAGTGGATCAGGACGTACGGCGACCTGCCCGGCATCGTCGCCAACGTCGACAAGATCACGGGCAAGGTGGGTGACGCCCTGCGCGAGCACCTCGACGGCGTGCTGCGCAATCGGCGGCTCAACCAGCTGGTCCGCGACGTGCCGATCGACCTGACGGTGGAGGACCTCGAGCGCCAGACCTGGAATCGCGAGGAGGTCCACCAGGTCTTCGACGGCCTGGAGTTCCGGGTGCTGCGGGAGCGTCTCTTCCAGACCCTCGAGGCAGTCACCGCAGAGGCGGAGTCCGGCTTCGACGTCGATGGAGACGTGCTGGCGGCAGCCGACGTCCCGGCCTGGCTCGACCAGCATGTCCGCTCCGGCGAGCGCACCGGTGTGCACGTCGTCGGTCAGTGGGCTCGTGGCACGGGGGACGTGCGGGCCCTGGCCATTGCGACTGCGGACGGGCACGCCGCATACATCGACGTTGCCTCGCTCGATGACAAGGCGGACCAGGCGGTCGCCGACTGGCTCGCCGACCCCTCCCGGTCCAAGGC
>JBKPQA010000032.1:0-7179 GCA_046733835.1 Actinomycetota bacterium | reverse complement strand
TCGGCGTCGTCCGGGAAGATCCGCTTGCCGCTGCCGAGGATCACCGGCCAGACCATGAGCCGCCACTCGTCGACGAGGCGGCGCCGGTAGAGCTCGTGGACCAGCTGCGCACTCCCTTGGACACACAGCGGCCCATTGTCGCCCTCACGCAGCACTGCGAGGCTGTCGACATCCGGGACCACCGTCGTGTTGTTCCACGCCGGGTCGGACAGAGTGCTCGACACCACGTACTTCTTCATCCCGTTGAACCGGTCCGCGAAGTCGCCGTCGCGATCCGGCCAGGAAGCGGCGAAGCCCTCGTAGGTGCGCCGGCCGAGGACGAGCGCCTCGGCCTCGTTCGCCTCGTCGAACTTGTAGTCGTACATGGTGGGATCAGGTTCGATGTCGAAGGTCCATCCCGTGTGGCGGTAGTCCTCCACGCCACCCGGCGCCTCTATGACGCCGTCGAGGGAGACGAACTCGGAGACGATAAGGGTGCCCATGTGAAGTCCTCTCGGGTCGGTGGCCTGAGTCGCTGCCGCTCATCATCACCACGAACGGCACCCGCTCCACAGGACATGCCAGCAAGATGTCGAAAATGCGTCGCTGGTTCCGACGTCACTGGTGAGCGGGCCGCATCGGGCCGCCGGACACCGATCAGGAGCAGACCGTGAAGTACGTCATCCTCATCCACTCGAACCCGCAGCCGTGGGGTCACCCCACGAGTGACTTCGTCGCCGAGCACCAAGCTCTTCCCCCGGAGCAGCGCGAGGCCCTCAGCGCAGACTTCGAGGCGTTGTTGACCGAGCTGTCGCAGAACGGCGAGCTGGTGGGCGGTGAAGCGCTGGCCGCTCCGACTGCCGCTCGGCTCTACCGGTGGGACGCCGGGCGCCCGCTGGCCACGGACGGGCCCTACTCGGAGGCCAAGGAACACCTCGCCGGGTTCTTTCTCATCGACGTCGAGACGCAGGAACGGGCCGAGGCGGTGGCCGCCCGCATGAGCGGGCCGGGCGAGACGGTCGAGCTGCGGCCAACCATGTCTGGCGGCGGCGAGGACCAGTAGCGCGGCCGTGACCACGCCGCTGCTGGAGGACGTGTGGCGACAAGAGTCGCCGCACGTTCTCGCCGCGCTGCTCCGGCGGCACGGTGACTACGCCGACTGCGAGGACGCCGCCCAGGAGGCCGTGGCGGCCGCCGCGGAGCAGTGGCTCCGCGACGGCGTGCCGGACAACCCGCGTGGGTGGCTAATCCGTGTCGCCTCCCGCCGACTGGTCGACCAGGTGCGGTCCGACCAGTCCCGGACCGTCCGTGAGCAGACCATGGGCACCGCCCAGCCGGCCGATGCATACCGAGGCCCAGCCGCCGACGAGGAGCTCATCCCCAGCGACGACGACACCCTCCTGCTGCTTTTCCTCTGCTGCCACCCGCAGCTCACCCGTCCGTCCCAGGTGCCGCTGACCTTGCGCGCCGTCTCCGGACTTCCGACCGGCGCCATCGCCACGGCGTTCCTAGTCCCGGAGCCGACGATGGCACAGCGGCTCAGTCGGGCGCGAAAGACGTTGCGAGACAGCGGAGCTCGATTCGAGAAGCCGACACCTGAGGAGCTTCCGGCCCGGGTGGCAGCGGTGCTCGACGTGCTTTACCTCATCTTCAACGAAGGGTATGCGCGCAGCACCGGCGACACTCTCCTCGACACCTCCCTGGCCGACGAGGCGATCCGCCTCACCCGTCAGCTGCACGCATACCTTCCCGACCACGACGAGGTCACGGGCGCCCTCGCCCTCATGCTCCTCACCGACGCTCGTCGCGCAGCCAGGACCGACGGGCGCGGCGATCTCGTGCCGCTCGCCGAGCAGGACCGGTCGCGCTGGGACGCCGCCCTCATCCGCCAAGGTGTGGCGCTCCTCGAGGACGTGCTCCCGCGTGGCCACGTCGGCGCATACCAGCTACAGGCAGCAATCGCCGCCGTGCACGCGGAGGCCAGGCGTTACGACGACACCGACTGGGCCCAGATCGCCGTCCTGTACTCGATGCTCGACCAGGTCGCGCCGAGCCCCGCGGTCAGCCTCAACCGCGCGGTGGCCGTCGGCATGTCGGCCGGACCGACCGCCGGGCTCGCCGCCCTCCAGCCGCTGGTCGACGACCCGAGTCTCGAGCGGTACCACCGGTTGCCGGCGGTCCGCGCTCATCTGCTGGAGATGGCCGGCGACGTCACGGAGGCGGAACGGCAGTATGCGCGCGCCGCCGAGCTGACGTCGAGCCGGCCCGAGCAGCGGTACCTGGCCCGACAGCTGACCCGGTTGCGGCAGCGGGGGGCCACGGGGCCGCCACAGGACGACGGCGAGACTGAGACTGGTCGCCCTCGACCCTCGTGAGGTAGACACGTCAGAACGCCGCCGATGGGGCGGCCCGACGTTGGAGGTCGCCGTGTCGCTCACCCGGCCGCCGTTCGACCTGGAACTCGCCGGCACGTTGGATGCGATTCGTGACCGGCTCCCACCCACGGTGACGCCGCAGATGATCCAGCCGATGCGAGACGCGCCCCCGCCGGTGACCGTCGAGGAACTCCTGTCCGGCCGGCCGATCACCCGGACCGATCACAGCATCCCCGGCTTCGAGGATGGCGAGATCACGGTGACCGTGTTCGCGCCGGACGACCACACCGAGGCCGGTCCGGCGATCCTTCGGCTCCACGGCGGCGGAATGGTGATGGGCAGCCGGTTCGGTGGGATCGTCCAGCCGCTCGACTGGGTCGAGCGGTTCGACGCGGTATGCGTTGCCGTGGACTACCGCTTGGCGCCGGAGTATCCGGATCCCTACCCGGTCGAGGACTGCTACGCCACGCTGCTGTGGACCGTCGAGCATGCGGGCGACCTCGGCGTCGACCCGGCACGCATGGTGGTCAACGGACCCAGTGCCGGCGGCGGGCTCGCTGCGGGCGTCGCGCTGCTGGCCCGCGACCGCGGGGGTCCGGAGCTACTCGGCCAGCTGCTGGTCTCGCCCATGCTCGACGACCGCAACGAAACCGTCTCCTCACACCAGATCGACGGCGTGGGGGTCTGGGACCGCGGCAGCAACGACACCGGTTGGAACGCCCTCCTCGGTGACCGCCGCGGCACCGATACCGTCTCGATCTACGCAGCGCCCGCCCGGGCGATCGACCTTACGGGGCTGCCGCCCGCATACCTCGAGTGCGGGAGCGCCGAAGTGTTTCGGGACGAGGACGTCGCGTATGCGTCGAGCCTCTGGGCTGCGGGTGTTCAGGCGGAGCTGCACGTCTGGCCGGGTGCGTTCCACGCGAGCGACCAGCTGGCCCCCAACGCGGCGTTGTCGAGGGAGGCGGTGGCGGCTCGGGACGCGTGGCTGGCCCGGCTCCTCGGCTGATCGAACCCTCAGCGCCGGTCGTCCTCCTCGGACGCCTCTGCCTCCTCGGCTTCGGCCTTGGTGTGGTGGACGGTGCCCGGCGCGTGCTCCGGCGGACCGTAGATCGTCGTGAGGACGAGCGGCTCGGTCCCGGTGTTGACGAAGTTGTGCGGGGTGCCGGCGGGTACGACGACGACATCGCCCGCAGTGACTGGCCGGGTCTCGCCTCCGACCTCCGCGGCCCCGATCCCGCTGACGAACGACAGGATCTGGTCGTTGTGGTCGTGCACCTCGGCGCCGATCTCCTCGCCGACGGGAATGGTCATCACGACGAGCTGCGTGTGTTCGCCGGTCCAGAGCACCCGACGGAAGTCCGTGCTGCTGTCGGCCAGGGCCGCGGTGTCGAAGTGCTCCATGGCTCCATCTTCGGTGGAACCCGCCGCTCTGCTCCACTGCGACGCGCACGGTTGACCTCATCGGGGACTCAACGACTACCCGGCGGACTCGCCATCCGTCGCGATGGAGACGGCGGTCCGATGCCGGGTGTCGACGGAGAGCTGGAATACATCGGGACGGTTGTAGTGCCCGACCGGGTCGAACAACCGGCGCGCCGCACGGACCGCACCGAGATCGAGGTCTGCCGTGAGGATCGTCTCCTCGTGCCGAGCCGGCCCCGCCAACAGCTCGCCGCTGGGTCCCACGATGACGCTGTTGCCGTGCTCGACCCACCCGTCCTCGGCGTGGTCCTCGCGCCAGACCTCGTCACGCTTCGGGAAGTCCGCCGGAATCTGTTCGATACGCAGGCACGGGTTGACGCCCATGACGTAGCAGCGGCCCTCACGCGCGATGTGCCGCATGGTGGCCACCCATGCATCGCCAGGGGCCAGCGTCGGGGCTGCCCAGATGTCGACGCCCTGTGCATACAGGTAGAACCGGGCCAGGGGCATGTAGTTCTCCCAGCAGATGAGCCCGCTGAGGCGGCCGTGTTCGGTGTCGATCACGGGGAGGGTGGAGCCGTCGCCCATTCCCCACACCGTTCGCTCGGAGCCGGTGGGCATCAGCTTGCGATGCTTGCCGAGGAGCGCACCGTCCGGTCCGAAGTAGAGGACCGTGTTGTAGATGGTCCAGCCGTGCGGTTCGCGTTCCTGAACTCCGATGACGAGGTAAACACCTGCGGAGCGGGCCGCTGCGCCGAGCTCCTCGGTGACCGGTCCGGGCACGACGACCGCTTGGTCGACAAGCAGCGCGAACCACTCCTCGTCACCGTCCCAGATCGGCCTCGAGTCGATCCAGATGGGCGTTCCTGGAACGAAGGCCTCGGGAAGCACGACAATCCGGCAATCCCGTTCCGCCGCCTGGCCAACGAGATCGATGACCTTCGCGACGCAGGCCGCCTGATCCATAAGGACGTATGCCGCTTGCACCGCGGCGACCTTCACGGTGGTCATTCGCCATGGTAACGACGAGGTCGGGCGCCGTTGTCGTTAGTTCACGCCGGTTTCCGCCCGATCATCCCGAGCGGCGGCCCGAATGGCGGCCTCGTAGGCGGCAACGGTCTCGTCGACCATGCGGTCGCGGCCGAACTGAGCGCTGCGGGCCAAGGCGATGCCGGCGCGAGCCTTCTGAGTCGTCGCGGGATCGCGAAGCGCGGCGTTGATCGTCTGGGCAAAGGCCTTCGGGTTGACGTCGTCGACCAGCCAGGCCGTGTCAGGCACCAGCTCCGTTGCCGGCGGGAGGCGGAAAGCCACGGGCACGCATCCACAGGCGGACGCTTCCAGCAGGCTCAGCCCGAAGCCGGTGTACACCAGCGGATACGCGAGCAGCTCAGCGGCCGAGTAGTAGAGGGCCATCTTCTCCTGAGGCACGTATCCGACTGGGACGATACGCCCTGCGGCTGCTGCCTGCTGTTCCGGCTCGGCTGACGGCCAGATCATCAAGATCCGCACGTCGGAGCCCAGGAATGGCAAGCATTGCAACAAGATCCGTCCTCGGATTCCGAAGAGCGGCCCGACGTAGAGCACGTACCGCAGCGCCGGATCCAGGCCCAGCTTCGCGCGTGCCTCGTCGCGCGGCCGAGGCGTGAAGACGTCAGTGTCGATGCCGTTGTAGACCACGCTCACGCGGTCAGGAGCGACGCCATAACCCGTAGTGAGGTCTTCGCGCACCTGGTGAGAGACCACGATCGAATGGTCGGACACGCGAGCAAGCGTGGCTTCCATGACGGCGGCCGGTTGCGTCGTGAGCAGGTCCGGTTCCTGAGGAAGGCCGAGCTCCTGCAGGCGCAGCATCCCCCCGATTGCGGTCAGGTGAAACGTGGTGACGACAGCCGGGCGGGGCCGGGACTCGTCAACGACGCGGAGGGCGGCGTGGTAGCCGTAGTGCGACTGGACGTGCACGACGTCGTATGCGGTCAGCTCCTCCGCCTCGGCCAGCTCGCGGGAGATCTGCCACAACTCGAGAAACGGTGTGGCGTGCCCGCCCACGGGCTCGCCACCGCGGAGCGTCGTGACCCGACCTTGGAGCGGAACGTCGCGGGCTGGCAGGTACAGGCTTGGCCGGCATACGACGCGTACATCGATACCGCGCTCCAACAGTCCAGAGCACAGATCGTGCACCTGGCCCTCGAGGCCACCTGCCCCCGGCGCGGGGAGGTGGTGGAGCACCACGCATACCTTGATGTGCGGCCTCCCTGGTCAGACGGCCTAGATCCAGCGCGCCCGGTTGAACAGCGTGTACCTCAGGTCGCGGTTGCGGTCCTTGAGGTACTTGGCCGGGACGCCGCCGACCATGGTGTAGGGCGCCACATCCTTGTTGACGAGAGAGAGCGCCGACACGACCGCCCCCTCGCCGACCGTGACCCCCGCCAGCACCGTGCAGTTCATGGTGATCCAGACCCGGTCATGCACCATCGTCCTCGCGAGCGGTCCATGGAAGTCGGGGCTGTTCGGTTCGTGACCGCCACCGATGAAGTGCGTGTAGGCACCGATGTTGACGTTGTCCCCGATGACGAGGCCTGGCCCTTCACCGAGCCGGACCGCTCGACCGTCGAGTTGGCAGTACTCACCGATGATGGAGTGATCGCCGATCTCGATTCCGTTCGGCGTGAGGACACTGACGTGCATCATGATGTTGCTGTTCGGCCCGATTCGCATTCCCGCCGCCCGGTACAGCGCCAGCCGGACCGTCGGGAACGGAATCTTGTTGACCACGGTGTTCAAGAGGTATCCGAGGAACAGCTCGTCTGACCGCGCCGCCTGCGCGACCACGGCGGCCAGGCCGACCGTCCCCCCGGCGGCGAGGGCTAGCTTCTTCATGGTCGCCTCCCTGTTTCCGTGGCCCCGCTGACGGTCAACGCACCGCCAGGCTGGCCAGTTCTCGCCACGCGGACGTCACTCTGCCAGCAACTGGGCTCCTGGGGCCAGAAACGTGTCAGCGGGCGTCGCGCCAGTGCGTCGGCGTCACCCCGTGGACCCGGCGAAATACGCGGGTGAAGTACCCGGCGTCCGGGTAGCCCACCCGGCGGCCGATCTCGCCCATCGTCAACGTCGAGCCGGCCAGGAGGCGACGCGCCTCCACCATTCGGCGGTCGACGATCCAGTCCTGCACGGTCCGACCGGTGCGCCGCCGTACCGTGGTAGTGAGGTGACCGGGCGACAGGCTCACCGCCCGAGCCACGTCCTGCAGCGAGAGCGGCTCGGAGTAGCGCCGCTCGATGACCTCGAATACGGCGGCGAGGAGGGGTTCCTGGTTGACCCGCAGGTCGTCGACCACGTCCGTCGCGAGCCGGGAGGCAGCCACCAGCAGGAGCGTCAGGTAGGCGATCGCCGCTTCCCGGTA
>JBKPQA010000031.1:0-10919 GCA_046733835.1 Actinomycetota bacterium | reverse complement strand
CGTCAACCGGCTTCAGGGCGCCGACGAGGGCGGAGGCCGGCGCGCGTCGGTTCCAGGCCGTGTCGCCTGACCGCCCTAGCCTCGGAAACGTGCGGCTGATCCACACCTCCGACTGGCACCTGGGACGCGCGTTCCACGGTGTGGGGATGCTGCCCGCCCAGGCCCGCTTCATCGACCACCTCGTCGACGTCGTGCACTCCGAACGGGTGGACGCGGTCCTCGTGAGCGGCGACGTCTACGACCGGGCACTGCCGAGCCCGTCGACGGTGGAGCTGCTCTCCGAGGCGGTCACTCGGCTGATCGACGCCGGCGCGCAGGTCGTGCTGTCCTCGGGCAACCACGACTCGGCCATCCGGTTGGGCTTTGCCGCGCCGTTGCTCGCCAGGGCGGGGCTCCACATTCGCACGTCCTTGGCCTCGGTCGGCTCGCCGGTGCTGATCGCCGGTGCGGCGGTGTATCCGCTTCCGTACCTCGAACCCTCCACGTCGGCGGAGCCGCTCGGCACGGACGAGCGCACCCACGCCGGTGTGCTCCGGGCCGCCATGGCGCGGATCCGGACCGAGCTGGCGAACTGGCAGAGGCCGTCGGTGGTGATGGCCCACGCCTTCGTCACCGGTGCTGCGTCCTGCGAATCCGAGCGGGACATCTCCGTGGGCGGGGTTAGCGCGGTCCCGCCCAGCGTGTTCGATGACGCCGACTACGTCGCGCTCGGTCACCTCCACGGGGCCCAGGCGGTGTCCGAACGGGTTCGTTACTCAGGCTCGCCATATGCGATGTCCTTCAGCGAGCACGGTCACACCAAGGGTGCTTGGCTGGTTGAGCTCCACGACTCGGGCCTTGTGTCCTCCGAGTTTGTCGCCGCCCCGGTGGACCGGCCGCTGCGAGTGCTCCGCGGCGATCTCGACGACCTCTTGGCCGACCCAGCCAATGCCGGCGCGGAACACGCATACTGCCAGGTCACCCTCACCGACCCGATCCGGCCGCTCGGGGCCATGGACCAGCTTCGCCGGCGGTTCCCGCATACCGTCCAGTTGCTCTTTGAGCCGCGCGGCGGCGCCGTCCCGATCAGCTCGTATGCGGCGGTGCTGGGCCGGCGGTCCGACGACGTCGACGTGTGCTGCGACTTCCTCGCCCACGTCCGCGGCCGGCACGCCGCATCGGCTGACGAGCGCGCGCTGTTCGCCGAGGCGGTCGAGGCGTCGCGGGTCGAAAGAGCGGCTCGGTTGGACGAGCTGGGCGCCATGCTGCCTGGGCTGGGCGACGAGCTGTTCGGTGTGGCATGAGGCTCCACCGGCTGGAGGTAACGGCCTTCGGCCCGTTCGCTGGCACGGTGACGGTCGACTTCGAGGGAGTCGGCGTCAACGGCCTCTTCCTCATCCACGGACCGACGGGTGCCGGCAAGACCAGCTTGCTCGACGCGGTGTGCTTCGCCTTGTATGCGGGAGTGCCTGGAGCGCGGCCGGGCGGACGAGCGCTGCGGAGCGACCACGCCGGGCGCGACGCGGTGCCTCGGGTGCGGTTGGAGTTCGGGGTCGGCGCCAGGCGCCTCCGCGTGACCCGGTCCCCCGAGTTCCTGCGGCCGAAGCGGCGCGGCAGCGGATTCACCAAGGCGCCGGCATCGGTCGTTCTCGAGGAGCACACTGGCGGACGGTGGCGGGGAGTCACGACGCGCGCGGACGAAGTGGGCGACCTCGTCACGGAGGTCCTCGGGATGGGCCTGTCGCAGTTCAGCAAGGTCGTGCTGCTACCGCAGGGCGAGTTCGCCGCGTTCCTGCGGGCAACGGCTGACGAGCGACGGACGTTGCTGGAGAAGCTCTTCGACATCTCGACCTACGCCGGCGTAGAGAGCTGGCTGGTGGAACGCCGCCGCGAGCTGGCGGTGGCGATGGCCGAGGCGAAGACCGGGCTGGCGACCGACCTGGCCCGCGCTGAGGATGTCTTCGGGCGGATCCCTGCCGAGGTG
Organism: Actinomycetota bacterium; assembly: GCA_046733835.1. GTDB lineage: Bacteria > Actinomycetota > Actinomycetes > Actinomycetales > Dermatophilaceae > Lapillicoccus. The sequence continues at coordinate 8,956 of JBKPQA010000031.1, read as the reverse complement.
CTCAGCGATCCCCAGGATGGCGACGTCCAGTGGCGATCGCTTCCGCCAGAAGCGCTCCCCCCTCTCCTCCACGAGATGAGTAACCGACTGGAGCGGCATGCGGTCACCTGCCTCGCCGCGTCCGGCGACGCCGAGATCCAGGCCGCCGCGGCCCAAGCGGGTGCCGTGCGCGCGGCGGCGATCGCGGAGCTGCAGAGGCGGGGGCGCGCGGCTGCCGAGACGATGGCGGCCTTCGAGGTGGATCCGGAGCGTTGGGCCAACCTCAGCGCCACCATCGACCGCGCCGCCCGGGCGGAAGCGGTGTCCGGGGATCTTCGCGCCCTGAGCCGGGCCCGCGCGCGTCTAGAGACCGCAGAAGTGCGGTTGCGGTCGGCCCAAGAGGCGTTGAGCCGGTTCGGGGCGTCCGATTGGACGTCGGCGACGGCGCTGGGATGGCTGGCGATGCTGGACGAGTACGGCACCGTCCTGGCCGAGGCCGGCGACGTCGGGCGCCGGCTGCAGGCCGACCGCGGGCGACTCGGTGAGCTGACCCGCTCGGCCGCGGCTGCGGGCGAGGCCCTGCGGCGACAACGGGCTCAGCTCGACGAAGCCACCGCGGCCACCCACAAGGCCGAAGCGGACGGGCACGCGCTGCAGACTGCCTCCGCGACCCTGGCCGCTGCTCAGGCGGAGGCCGATGCGTGGGCCGAGGTGCATCGCCTGGCCACGGATCTCGTTGCGGCCCAAGACCGCTCAGCGGAGCTGCGGCAACGGTGGATGACCGCCCGCGCCGTGGAGCAGGACGCCCGGGAGGCGTTCCTGACGGCCCAACAGGCACGCATCGACGGGATGGCCGCAGAGCTGGCGGCCCGTTTGGTCGACGGAGAGCCCTGCGCCGTCTGTGGTGCCCGCACGCACCCACAGCCCGCCGCCCTCGATGGTCGTATCGCAGCCGGCCCGGACGCTGCGGACCTGGCGGCGGCGCACGTGCAGCACGCCGATGAACAGTGGCAGGGGAGGCGGGCCGATGCTGCGCGGGTTCAAGCACAGCTGGCCGCCGCCGAGCAGCTGGTCGCCACACGCCGCGCCGACCTCGCTGCCGCTCATGCACCCAACGGGTCCCTCGCCGAGACCTCGCGACCGGATCTCGACGTGCTGGCTCGCCATCTCGCGGTAGGTCAGGCCCGAGTGGCGAAGGCCACCACCGAGGTGACCCGGCTCGGTGACGTCGATGCGCGGGTGGCCTCGGCGCATACTCGTCGAGAGGAGATCCTCCTCGCGGTCGAGGAGCTGGAGCGGGCAGCGGCCGCGGCGGGCGGTACGGCGGCGGAGGTGCAGGAACGGGTCGACCAGGCCGCGGTCGCTGCGGCGCGGTTGCTCGGCGAGCACCAGCGGCTCTGTCCATGCGCCGCTGTCAGGCTCGCGAGCAAGGCCGAAGGGGCGCACAAGGGGGTCGCCGAGGGCACGGTTGCAGCCGTGGTCGACGAACATCAACGCGTCCGCGCCGCGGCGATGGAACTCTGTGACGCGCTCACCGCCACCACGGAGGTGTTCGAGGAGGCGGCGCTGGCAGAGGCTGCCACTCGAGAGGCGTTGTCCGCCAACGGGTTCGAGAGCTTCGAGGACGCCGAGGCCGCCGCGCTGCCCAGCGAGGACCTCGTCGACCTGAAGCGCCGGCTCCGCGAGCTGGAGCAGCGGCAGGCGGCGGCGAAGGCGACCCTGACGGAGCCGGACGTGCGGGCCGCCATGGAGGAGCCGCCGGCGGATGTCGCATCGGCCGATTCCGCCGCCGATGCCGCCCGGGCCGCCGTACGGCGAGCCCAGCACTCCCAGACGGAGGCGGAGGCCGCCCTTCGGACCTTTGGAGCCATCCGGGAGTCGATCACGGCTCGGGTGGCGGCCATCGGACCGTTGGCCACCCGAACCGCGCAGATCTCTGAACTGGCCGACACCGCGACCGGTGTGGGCGGCCAGAACACCCTGCGGATGCGGCTGACGGCGTTCGTCCTGGCGGCCCGCCTCGAAAAGGTGGCGGCCCTCGCCAACGAGCGGCTGCGCGTGATGGGCGACGGCCGGTACGAGCTGGCTCACTCTGACGACCTGGCCGCGGGCGGCCGCCGCAGCGGCTTGGGACTCGTGGTCCGCGACCAGTGGACCGGCCAGGTGCGCGACACCGCCTCGCTTTCCGGCGGGGAGTCGTTCATGGCGTCGCTGGCGCTGGCGCTGGGACTGGCCGACGCGGTGCGCGAGGAAGCCGGTGGCTTCGACCTCAACACGTTGTTCATCGACGAGGGTTTTGGGACGCTCGACGACGAGAGCCTCGAACAGGTGATGTCCGTCCTCGACGGGTTGCGCGACGGCGGGCGCTGTGTAGGCGTCGTGAGCCACGTGAGCGACCTGCGCTCCCGGGTGCCAGCGCAGATCCGGGTCGACAAGTCCTCGGCGGGGTCAAGCGTCACCGTTGTGGGGATCGACTCCCCCGCGGCTTGAGACGAGCGCCATGCGGCGGTTTCCACCGACTCGGCAGACATGCCGCTGCTAGCGTCCCGGCGAGTGGGGGCCAGGGATACGGGACTGTTCGCGGCGCAGCTCCGCCGGCTTCGGGAGGCGGCTTCCCTGACCCAAGAGGAACTCGCGGCCCGGGCAGGTCTCACTTCCAAAGCGATCAGCGCGCTCGAGCGGGGCGAGCGGCGGCGACCGTACCCGCACACCGTGCGCGCCCTGGCCGACGCTCTGAGCCTCGACGAACCTGGTCGAGCGGGACTCACCGCCGCGGCCGCGCCCTCGACGCCGCCGACGGTGTCGCCTGCGGCGCGGCAGCCGGCGCTGGTCGGTCGACGTCGCGAACTGGGCGACGTCGTCGCCGCTCTGACGTCCGGCGAAACCCGGCTGCTCACGATCACCGGCCCTGCCGGGGTGGGCAAGACCCGGGTGGCGCTCGAGGCGGCACCACGCGTGGCGGCGGCGACGGGTGAGAACGCGGTCGTGGTCGAGCTTGCCGCTGTGCGCCTCGCCGCCCTGCTCTTCGGGGTCGGGTCGACGACCAGCGACGCGTCGTCGCTGGTCGCCGCCTTTCCACCCGACCTCGCTTTCGCGCAAGCTGCTCGAGACCTGGTCGTCGCGGAGCTGGGCGACGAGGGCTTTCGGGCCGCGGCCGCCCGCGGAGTCGACGTCCGGCCAGAGCAGGTGCCGGCGCTGGCCGAACAGGTCAAGCGCCGCGCACAGCGTTGACGTACCGGCGGTACCGCCAGGCTCCGTAGGTCTTGAGCAGGACCCGAGCCGGTGCGGGCAACCCCGCGAGCATCTCCTGCTTCTCTTCAGGAGTCGTCTCCTCCACGACCATGCCGAACATCAGGGGCAGTTGGGCCGGCGTCATCTGGCTCGTGCCGTGCTCGCCGAGCGCTCGCCACTCCTCAGGGCTGATGACGCGGGCGGCGATGGGCAGGATGTGCGCTTCCTCGTCGTCGAGGTGCTCGACCAGCACGGCGCGCAACCGGTCGAACAACGAGGCGACTTCCTCGCCTACGGCCGGCCGGGCCTCGCTCGTCCAGCGCGTCAGCGCAGGGCCGAGCTGCTCGACCAGCAGCTCTACCTCGTGGTGCTGCGCCTCCATCCGGTAGATCAGCTCGGTGGACGGCGTCGCCCGGTCCAGCAGCTTCGGCCAGAGCAGCTCATCCTCGCCGGTGTGGTGCAGATGCAGGCCGTCGAGGCACAGCCGAGCGTGCGCGCCGACGACTCCGGCGCGAGCGGTGTCGCCGGCGGCGACCGCCCGGACAAGTCGTGAAATGACGGCGAACTCGCGCCGGAAGGCGCGGTGGACGACGACCATGTCGTGGACGTCGGTGAGGCCGGTGGATGTGCCTGTCGTGGTCATGCCCACAACCGTCTCTCGGTGCCATCCTCAGTCGACATCCACAGCGCACCCACATCACTGGAACACTCGGCTATCGACCAGTGTGGGGCCCCTGGGTGACTGGCCGGGCAGACCGGAAAGCGGGCTAAGGGCCGGTGCTCGTGGCTGTCGCCAATCGTGCGATGTCAGCCGGGCCGACGCGGCAGCAGCCGCCCACTAGGGCCGCCCCGGCCGCCACCCACTCCCTGGCAAGGCCCGGGTCCACACTTGGTTCGCCGGCCCAGATCCGCGCCGCTGCATCCCATCGGCCGCCGCCGTTGGGGTAGACGACGGCCGGCTTGTCCGTCACCTCACGCACCGTCCTCACCGCGTCCAGCACCTCACCCGCGGGGAGACAGTTGACCCCGACGGCGACGACGCACGAGACCTCCGACGCCACCGCGAAGGCGTCGGCGAGCGGTTGGCCGGCGGCGGTCCGGCCGTCCCGGCTGGAGAACGAGAACCACGCCGGCAGTCCGTTGTCGTCGAGCAAGCCTGCGATCACCTCGGCCTCGTCGACGTCCGGAATGGTCTCGACCGCGAGCAGATCCGGTCCCGCCGACGCCAGCAGCTCGAGCCGAGGCCCGTGGAAGTCGCGCAGCTGAGCCGTCGACAGGCCGTACCGCCCCCGATACTCCGAACCGTCGGCGAGGTATGCGCCGTACGGGCCGACGGATGCTGCCACCCAACGCTGGACCCCGTCGTCGGCGAGCTCGTCGCGCACGTCACGAGCGAGCTCGACACTGCGGACGAGCAGCCTTGCCGCCTCCTCAGCCGAGACTCCTTCGGCGACGAACCCGGGGACACTCGCCTGGTAGCTCGCCGTCGTCGCCACCCGTGCGCCCGCCCGGTAGTAATCCCGATGCACCTCCGCGACCGCGTCCGGAGAGTCGCGGAGCACTCGAGCGGTCCACAGTGAATCACTCAGGTCGTAGCCGAGGTCCTCCAGCGCGTTCGACATGCCGCCGTCGAGGACCACCACGCTGCCCGGCTGGTCCACCTCGGCGAACGGCGGCGGAAGCGACACGCAGCCATCCTCTCCCGCGCTGTCCTGCTTCCAGGCTCACGTTGTTGTCGATCTCACCGGCTCAAGGACCGGAGTTTCGCTAGCAACAGGAGCCTGGAAGGCGAACGAGCCGCGCGGGGGTCAGGCGACAGCCCCGCCGACCTCCGAACCAACCGGGACCCCGAAGGAGGTCGGCGCCGCGGCCGTGAAGCCGAGGTGGGCGTGGTCCCGGGCCAGGGACCTCACCACGTCCACCTGCTCGAGATGCGGGACGCCGATCGAGAAGTGGCTCTGGTGGCCCGACAGGGCAAGCAGCGCGGTCTCGGCCAAGTCCGCGTATGCCCGTCCGTTCGGCAGGCCCAGATTGCCGCCGAGGATCTCCATGGACGGGATGGACACGATGCCCCCATCGAGGATGCGGACGTCGCGCCGAGCGCGCGCCAGTTCGGTTGTCGTGCTGCGCGGCTGCGTGGCGTCGAGGATCACGGCGCCCTCGCCGAGACGTTGCGGCTCGAGGGCGAACTCGACGGTCGCGTCCACGACCACAACGACGTCCGCGGAGCGGACGTCGTTCACGTCGGTGCTGGACCGGATGGCGACCCCTCGGCCGGACAGGTTGCAGCGCAGGGAGTCCAGGCGTCGTTCGTCGGCCGCTACGAGGATCACCTCGTCCGCGTCCCGGCTTCGACCCAACATCTTCGCCACGGTGCTGCCGACGCCGCCGGTTGCCCCGACGATGGCGACGCGACCGGCACCGCTGCCGGCCAGCAGGTCCCGGGCCTGGTCGTAGACGATCGCCGCCGTAAAGGCATTGCCGTTGGTCACGGCCACGTCGGTGCGGTGACGCAGCGACACGCCACCGGCGGTGACGGAGGAGGTCAGTCCGCCGAGGCCAACGACCGACGCGCCCAGGCCGACGGCCTGGTCAACGGCTCGCGCGACGCGGTTCCGCGCCTCTGCGGGCTGGGCCACCAGGTGGCGACTGCCGGACGGAACCACGACGACGTGGCCCAGGTGGCTTCCCCCGACCTGCACCGAAGCCATCGTCACCACGTCCTCGGCGCGCCGAGCACGGGGATGGACGAGAAAGGCCAGGCGGCCGGGCTGGTTCACGGAGTACCTCAAGGGGTCGGCCCGGGTTCTCCGGGCGGCTGACCACAAAGAGGCAAGGGGGTCTGCGGTGATACGAGGGTCCCCGAGGGGGCTCAGTCCTCGAACGCCTCCGGCGGTGGGCAGCTGCAGACCAGGTGGCGGTCGCCGTACGCACCGTCGATGCGGCCAACCGGCGGCCAGTACTTGTCCGGCGCGTACACGCCGTTGGGGAACGCCGCCGCCGCCCGGTCGAAGGGGTGCTCCCAGTCCTCGGCGAGGGAGCGAGAGGTGTAGGGAGCGTGTCGCAGCACCGAGTCGGCCACGGCGACCTCGCCGCGGCCAACGGCGTCGATCTCTGCGCGGATCGCGATCATCGCGTCGCAGAACCGGTCGATCTCGCGTTTGTCCTCGCTCTCGGTCGGCTCCACCATCAGCGTGCCGGCGACCGGGAACGACATCGTCGGCGCGTGGAACCCGTAGTCGATGAGTCGCTTGGCGATGTCGTCGACGGTCACGCCGGTCTCTCGCGTGATGCCGCGGACGTCGAGGATGCACTCGTGGGCGACGACGCCCTCGTGCCCCGAGTACAGGACCGGGTAGTGGTCGCGCAGCCGCGCCGCGATGTAGTTGGCGTTGAGAACGGCCACCTCTGTCGCGCGCGTGAGCCCGACGCCGCCCATCAGACGCACGTAGGCCCACGAGATGGGCAGGATCCCCGCCGAGCCGTACGGCGCGGCCGAGACCGGACCCACACCAGTCGACGGGCCGGCCTCTGGGGCCAGCGGGTGGTTCGGCAGGTACGGCGTGAGGTGTGCGCGCACTCCGACGGGCCCGACGCCGGGTCCTCCCCCACCGTGCGGGATGCAGAACGTCTTGTGCAGGTTCAGGTGCGAGACGTCGGCCCCGAACTTGCCCGGCTGCGCGAGCCCGATCAGCGCGTTGAGGTTGGCTCCGTCGACATAGACCTGCCCTCCGGCGTCGTGGACCAGCTGGCATAGCTCTCGAATGGTGTCCTCGTAGACCCCGTGCGTTGACGGGTACGTCACCATCGCGGCGGCGAGGTCGTCGCGGTGCTTTTGGACTTTGGCGCGGAGGTCGTCCATGTCGATGTTGCCGCTGGCGTCGGTGCCGACCACGACGACCTTGAGGCCCGCCATCACGGCCGACGCGGCGTTGGTGCCGTGTGCGCTGGCCGGGATGAGGCATACCCGGCGGTGGTCCTGGCCGAGGGACTGGTGGTATGCGTGGATCGCCAGTAGCCCCGCCAGCTCACCCTGCGACCCGGCGTTGGGCTGCAGGGACACGGCGTCGTAGCCGGTGATCTCGCAGAGCCACGCCGAGAGATCGGCGACTAGGCTGCGGATGCCCTCCGTCTGCGACGGGGGTGCGAAGGGGTGCAGGTTGGCGAACTCCGGCCACGTCATGGCGATCATCTCGGTGGTGGCGTTGAGTTTCATCGTGCACGATCCGAGCGGGATCATGCCGCGGTCGAGAGCGAAGTCGCGGTCGGCGAGGCGGCGCAGGTACCGCAGCATCGCCGTCTCACTGCGATGGCTCGAGAAGACCGGATGTGTCAGGTAGTCCGACGTCCGCGTGGCCCCGTCCCACCACTGCGGCTCACCCTCGGCCGGGACCGGCTCGCCACCCGCCACGCCGAACGCGCCCCACACCGCCAGCAGGTCTTCGCCGGTGGTCGTCTCGTCGGTGCTGATCGACACCGTGTCGTCGTCGACGCGGTAGAGGTTTACCCCCCGCGCCACGGCCTCCCGCAGCACGTCGTCGGCCTGGCCGGGCACCCGGACGGTCACCGTGTCGAAGAACGCTCCGTTGAGGACCTCGACGCCACCCCGGCGCAGACCCTCGGCGAGGGCCGTCGCATACCCGTGGGTTCGCCGAGCGATCGCGGCGAGCCCGGCCGGGCCGTGCCAGACCGCATACATGCCGGCCATCACCGCGAGGAGGACCTGCGCGGTGCAGATGTTGGAGGTCGCCTTCTCGCGACGGATGTGCTGCTCGCGGGTCTGGAGTGCCAGCCGGTATGCGGCGTGGCCCGCCGCGTCGACCGAGACGCCGACGAGGCGGCCGGGCATCTGCCGCTCCAGCCCCTCCCGGACGGACATGTAACCGGCGTGCGGGCCGCCGAACCCCATGGGCACGCCGAACCGCTGGCTGGAGCCGACCGCGATGTCGGCACCCCACTCCCCCGGCGGCGTGACGAGGGTCAGGGCAAGGAGGTCGGCCGCCGCCGTGACGAGGGCGCCGTGCTCGTGGGCGGCGGCGGTGAGCGGCCGGAAGTCGCGCAGCTCGCCGTCGGCGCCCGGGTATTGGACGACGACACCGAAGACGTCGCGGTCGCCGGCCGCGGCGCGGAGGGCGTCGACGCTGTCCACCGCGGTGAGGTCTGCGACGACGACCTCGATGCCCAGCGGAAGCGCCCGCGTGCGGGTGACGGCAATGGACTGCGGGAGCGCGTGCGCGTCGAGGAGGAGGACGGCGTCCGCCGGAGCCTTGGACGTCCGCCGCATCAGGGTCATCGCCTCGGCGACCGCGGTGGCCTCGTCCAACAATGACGCCCCGGCGACGGGCAGACCGGTGAGGTCGCTGATGACCGTCTGGAAGTTCAGCAGTGCCTCGAGCCGGCCCTGGGAGATCTCCGGCTGGTACGGCGTGTACGCGGTGTACCACGCCGGGTTCTCGAGGACGTTGCGCTGGACGACCGCCGGAGTGATCGTGCCGTAGTAGCCAAGCCCGATCATCGAGCGCATGACCGTGTTGAGCTGGGCCAACCCGCGCAGCTCGCGGACGACGGCCGACTCCGACGGGGCGGCGTCGAGGCGCAGGGCGCGCTGCGAGCGGATCGCGGTGGGGACGGCGAGGTCGATGAGCGCGTCCAGCGAGGGCTGGCCGACGACCTCGAGCATGCCGGCGACGTCGTCCGGCGACGGCCCGATGTGCCGTTCGACGAAGGGCGCGGGACGACTCGTGTC
>JBKPQA010000030.1:0-36044 GCA_046733835.1 Actinomycetota bacterium | reverse complement strand
CCCGCTTCTGGTGATATGCGGGTTCGGCTGGTCCGCCACGGTGGCGACGGTGACCGCGGAGCTGCAGCTATTCGTCCCCAGTTGGGTACGGGCCCGAGCACTCGGGATCCTGCTGACGATCTTCCTCGGCACCCAGGCGGTGGCCGCCCCGATCTGGGGCCTCGTCGTCGAGCAGTGGGGGCTGCGCACCGCCCTACTGGCCGCCAGTGCCCTGCTCCTGCTGAGCACCGTCACGGCAGTGGTCCTCCGGGTACCGGACAGCCACGACCTGGACCGCTCACCGTTGGCCTACTGGGACACCCCACGGATCGCGGTTGATCTGCATCCGAGCAGCCCGGTCGTCATCTCGATCCGCTATCAGGTCGACGAAACCGAGCAGGCGGCGTTCCGAGCCGCCATGGAACCGATGCGCCGGTCCCGACTGCGGTCGGGCGCCACCCGCTGGAACCTGTACCAGGTCGGGGAGGATGCGCGGCAGTTCGTCGAGCAGTTCGAGGTCCCGAGCTGGCAGGAACATCAACGCCAGCACGACGAGCGCTTGACCGCCGAGGACCGATCCATCGAGGAGGCCGCCTTCGCCCACATCGTCGGGCGGCCGGAACCCCAACACCTGCTGCCGCGCCGACAAGGGTGAGGGCAGAGGTACTTCGGGCACCAGAGTTGCCGAGTCGCTGCCCGGCCGGTCTAGTGGAGTTCGCGTCGCCGGCAACCGGCCGGCACGGCCATCGAGGAGGACGGGATGCCCAACTTCAACGTCGGATACTTCGTCGGCAGCCTGTCGTCGACATCGATCAACCGGGTACTGAGCCGCGCCCTCATCCGGTTGGCACCGGACGACCTGACGTTCACCGAGCTGCCGATCGGCAATCTGCCGCTGTACAGCCCGGACTACGACAGCGCATACCCACCGGAGGCGGTGGCGTTGAAGGAGGCCATTGCCCGCTCCGACGCGGTCCTCTTCGTCACGCCGGAGTACAACCGCTCGATCCCGGGCGCGTTGAAGAACGCTATTGATTGGGCGTCCCGGCCATGGGGTCAGAACTCCTTTGACCACCTGCCGGCAGCGGTGATCGGCGCTTCCATCGGCCAGATCGGGACCGCACTCGCGCAACAGAGCCTGCGAGGAGTGTTGAGCTTCTGCAATGCCCGACAGATGACGTCACCCGAGGCATACATCCGGTTCGACCCTGAGCTGTTTACCGACGACGGCGAGGTCACGGACGCGTCGACGGCCGAGTTCCTCCGCGCCTTCATGCAGGACTTCCGAACTCACATGGAGCGGGTGCTCACGGTGATCCCGCGGGGGTGACGCCTACCGGGTTCACTCGCCCGAGGGTCCTTTCGCTGCTCCTCCCAATTGAGTTTGGTGCGCGCACGATCGACAGGCACGACGGCCACCCAAGCCTGGTTTGGCACACATTCGGCCGCTGGTGCCTGTCGATCAGGCCCGTTTACGCCCGCGGTCGGAGAGCTGAACCTCGGCCGGTGAGGGCATCCGTAGGCTCGTCATCGACGGCGCCTTTTGACAGGGCGGTTCGCGCGAGGGCGAGGTGCCGTCTCGTCACGTCTGCAGGGTCGTCGTCCAGCCACTCGTGGCCGCCCCACTCGCTGGTCAGGGTGCCCCGGAACTCGGTCCGAGCCAGCAGCGCGGCGAGATCGTGGATGGGTGTGGACACCCGCCCGTCGGCGTCCTCGAGATCCCAGAGCTTGAGGTGGAAACCGCCGACCAGCGGAAGGATGTCGCTCAGGTCAGAAGCGTCCGAGCGGCCGAAGCGGACGAGCAGGTTCATGAAAAGCGTATGCGCGTCCGGTGGAACTCCTCCCGACGCCAGCAGATGGCGCACCGCCTCGAGGGTCGCCTCGTCCCGCCACTCCTGCTCCAGCCGATCGACGAAGTCGCCGGGAAGCCCGGCCGTTCGCAGTCGATCCAGATACGTGACCGGCAGGGTGGGCATCAGCATGCTCGTGTCGACCAGCACCCGAATGCGGGGGTCGTCCAGCTCGGCGATCGTCTGGTAAGCCAAGGCCACCGACGGGTTACCGGGACTCTGCTGTCCCTGCGCCTCCTCGAACAGGATGAGGTCGAGGTCCTCGAGGATCGGTTGCAGCCGCTCGAGCAGCGGCGGGCCCGCCTGTCCGAACGGGAGTCGCACGCCAAAGGCGCCGACTCGATGCGCCGCCCGCAGCTGAGGTAGGAGGAACGCCAGCCGTTGTTGCTCGCTTCGTCGTTCGGTCTGCGACGTGAAGTCGTCGATGCTGGCCCCGACGATGCTCACTCGCCCGCCGACCTCGGCCAGGCCGGCACGGAGCTGCTGCACCTCGTCGTCGTCCGGCACGGGGAAGGACCGCCACACCTGACCGGCCTCGAGCTCGACGACGTCGGCTATTCCACCGGCAGCGATTCCGGTGACGATCTCGCCGCCGGATCGCTCGGCGCGGATGACATCGGGAGTCCAGTTGAAGGAGCTGGCGGTGAGGGTCCAGCCGTCGGGGATGCCGGGCATCGTGGGCCTTTCTACGCGACGTCGCGGCCCACGGTCGCGAGTGACGGATGGTCGAGCTCGAGGTGCGCCTCGAGATGGAACGGCAGAACCAGCGGAGTGCCGGGCGCGCCGGACAGGTAGGGCACCAGCATCCGGAAGTCGACGCATACGCGATGGGCACCCGCCTCCAGGAGCCGCGTGCCCGCCAGGACCAGCCGATCCTGGAGGAACCACCATCGGTTCACCTCGTCCGCCAGGGCCGAAGGTGCCACCCGCCGGGATCCAAGAAGGATGGTGAGCTCGCTCTCGGCCAACCGCCGGCCGTCGAGCGTGACCGTCAGCTCGCTGACGCCCCACAAGGGCATCGACCGGATCCACGGCAGACCGACCCGCAGCTCGAAGCCGTCCGGGGTCGCGGACAAGGCGTCCTCGCGGAGGGCCGCGCTAGTCGATGACATGTCGTGGCTCCATCCACACGACCTGCCAGGCATTCCCGTCTGGGTCAGTGAAGCTCTTGGTGTAGGCCGCCTCGTCGCCGTGGCCCGGCTGCCACGGCCGGCCTCCTGCGGCGAGCGCCTTGTCCGCGAGCTCGTCGACCTCCTCGCGGCTGGTGGCGGTCACGCAGATCACCGCGGTCGACGCCGCGGCAGGGTCGCCGACTTCGCCGGAGACGACGTCTCTGAAGCGGTCCCGGTCCTGCAGGACCACGACGATGTTGTCGTCGACCACGACCGCGGCCGAGTGCTCGTCGGACGAGTACTCGTTGAAGCTGAACCCCAGCGCGCGGTAGAACTCCCGGCTCGCCGACAGGTCGCCGACGGGGACGTTGACGAAGATCATGCGCACGGCGAATCTCCTTTGACGGTAACCAGCGGCTCAGGCGACGGCCTGCTCGGCGAAGGTGTCAGCCACCCAGTCGGCGATGAACGCGCTCACGTACGGCAGGTGGTCCAGGCCGATGTGCTCGGTGGCTCCCTCGTCCGGGGTGAAGACGCGCAGCTCCCGTTTGGGACTGCTGACCGCCTGCTCGTAGGAACGGTGGGCGTACTCGAGTGGGATCTGACGGTCGTTGGCGCCGTGCGCGATCAGGAACGGCACAGTGATCCGCTCCACCACGCCCTCGAGGTTGACGTCGTCCGCGAACTCGATGAACTCGTTGAGGTCGGAGTGTCCCCACACCCACAGGACGTGCTCCCAGTAATGCGGCACCGGCCGTTCGCCTTCACGCTCGAGCCGGCGGCGCTGGACGGCACCCCAGTCGTGGTTCGCGCCCCACGCGACCACCAGGGAGAAGCGCTTCTCGAACGCGGCGGCGCGCGGCGCGTAGTAGCCACCCAGGGACCAGCCGACGATGCCGATCCGCGCGGCGTCGACGTCGTGCCGGCCCTCGAGCCAGTCCACCGCCGCGCCGGCCCACGCTTCGGCGTCGATCCGCGCGGTCAGCCCTTGTAGGCGCAACGCCTCACCGGTGCCGGGCTGGTCGAGCATGAGGCAGGAGATCCCTCGGTCGGCTAGCTCCTCCCAGTGGCTCGACGTGTACATGTGCTCCTTGGTCGAGTCCAGGCCGTTGACCAGGACGATGACCGGTGCGGGGCCCTCCTCGGCAGCGGGTGCCGCGCTGAAGTAGGCCGGCAGGGTCGTCCCCTCGTAGGGAACGGCCACCCGGCGGATCCGCGGGTCCTTGAGGTCGAAGGCCCGCTGCGCCAGCTCCAGGACTCGCCGATAGGTCGGTATGCGATCCGGGTCCGAGTTGGCCAGCATCCGTTCGGCCTGGCAGAGGTAGTTCGTTGCCCGGAAGTACAGCTGCCCGGCGGCCCGCGTGTGTCCGGCCTTCTCCGCCGTCTCCGCCTGTTCCACGAGCTGGTCGGTCAGGGCGCGCCAGGCGCGCAGGAAGTCCGGCGTCCCGGCGTCCGAGCCTTGGGCGGCCGCGTCGCGGATCGGTCGGCAGGCGCGGTCAACCTCGTCGATGAGGCCACCGGAGTTCAGGGCGGCGACGACCCCGAGGTTCCAGACGTAGTTGCCCGGGAAGTACTCGAACATCAGCTCTCTCCTTGTTCCTCGGGGTTCCTCGGGGTTCCTCGGCGTCGGTGTTGATCGGGCTCACTCCGACCGCTTCCGTATGCGTGGTCGTGGCCGGGCTGCGCGGACGGGCGGGAGCTCAAGACCGGGCACGACGCGGTTGCGAATGGTGCCGATCCCCTCCACGGACATCTCGACGACATCGCCCGGCTGCAAGGGGGGAGGGTCGAAGCGACCTCGCCGTCCCCAGAGCTCGGCCAGCGCGCCGCCGTTCCCGCAGGTACCGGAACCGAGAACGTCGCCCGGGCGCACCACCGTCCCGCGGGACGCATACGAGATCAGCTCCTCGAACGGCCAACCCATGTTGGATAGCAGGTCCTGCCCGATCTCCGCGTCATTGACGGAGACCCGCATGTCCAGCGCGAGGAAACCCTCGCTGTCGCGGAACGGCTCGAGCTCGTCGGCGGTCACCAGCCACGGGCCGAGGGTGCTGACGCTGTCCTTGCCCTTGGCCGGCCCGAGGTTGACCTTCATCTCCCGCGTCTGCAGGTCGCGGGCCGACCAGTCGTTGAGGATCGTGTACCCGAAGATCCCCTCCCGCGCCTGGTCAGGGGTGAGGGAGTAGCCCTCTCGTCCCACGACGACGGCGACCTCGAGCTCGAAGTCGAACCGCCTTGAGTCCGGCGGCACCGGGACGTCGTCGAAGGGTCCGACGAACGCATAGGGGTTGGTGAAGTAGAAGGTCGGTGCCTCGTACCACTCCGGGGCCACTCCGCTCACACCGTCGACGCTCTTTCGCACACCTTCGACGTGCTCCTCGAAGGCGACGAAGTCCCGCACGGACGGGGGCGTAAGCGGCGGCAGCAGACGCACATCGCGCAGCGGCACGGGTTGCCCCTCTAGTGCCGCCGCTCCAACGTCCAGGGCAGCCGGAAGTCCGCGCTCGACCAGCGCGAGGACGGTCGTGCCGGCCGGGAAGGGATGCAGGCCGGCATCCGAGACCACGCCGGCCTCGACGACGCCCTGGCTCTCCCAGGTCGCGAACCGCATCGGAGGACGACGTCAGACCGGCGGGGCCACGAACAGCCCCTTGTCCGGGTCGTTGAACGAGCGTTGTGCCACGAACTCGTTCATCTGGTTGGCCGTTCCCCACTGGTCGCTGACCTCGGGCTGGCTGAAGTCGTACATGTGCGGGTGCCAGGTGTCCTCGTCGATGAGGTCGAGCTCCGTGGTGTACTCGACGGTGTTGCCGTGCGGGTCGAGGAAGTACGAGAAGGTGTTGTTCCCCGCGAGGTGCCGGCCGGGGCCCCAGATCTTTTCGACACCGGCCCGCAGCAGCCGCCCCGTGCCCCGCATGTACTCGTCGATGCCGCGCATCTCGAAGGACGCGTGGTGCAACGCCGGATGCGGGCCGCGCGCGATGGCCATGGAGTGGTGCCACGCGTTGACGCGCATAAACCACATCATTTCCCCCATCCGCGGGTGCATCAGGGTGTCCGAGAGCGCGAACCCCAGGTGCCTCTCGTAGAACGCGCGCGTCCCCTCAGGGTCGGCCGAGTTGATGACGACGTGGGACAGCCGGACTGGGATGGACTCGCCCTCCTCGATCTTGCGATGCTGCCGGACCGCAACGTCCGAGCTGATCTCGACGGTGCGGCCCTCGTTGTCGAAGAACCGGAACCCGTACCCGCCACCCGGGGTCTGCATCGCGCCGGGTTCACCGAGCAGCCGGACCCCGTTGGCGGCCAGCTGCCCGGCGAGGGTGTCGACGTCACCGGCGTTGGCCGCCCCGAAGGCGAGCAGGTCGATCCGCTTGTCGGGTGACTTTCGCAGCCGGACGATGTACTGCTCCGGTGAGCCTTCGGCGGCCAGGAAGGCCAGCCCGGAGTCGGTGTGCTCCGACGTGAGGCCCCACGTATTCGTGAAGAAGTCGTGCTGCTTGTCGAAGTCGGGGACGGCGAGGTCGACGTGCCGCAGATGGGTGATCAGTCGTTGGACCACGGGGTGCTCCTCAGGGTTCAGGAGAGGACAACGGTGGAGGAAGGGTCAGGCGGGCTGGCTGACCAGCGTGGTGATCCGGCGCATCAGGCCGGGGACGTCACCCTGTTCGTGGTCCAGCAGCCACTGCCCGAGCTGGTTGGAGGCGTCGACCACGGCCTGTGCGCGAGGGACGCGTCGGGTGTGGAAGGCGTCCCAGAGGTGGTCGTCCAGAGCATCGGAGGTGAGGAGCAGCTCGGCCAGGACGGCGGCGTCCTCCAGCGCTTGGGCACCGCCCTGGGCCAGGGTGGGCGGGCAGGAGTGGGCAGCGTCGCCGATCAGCACGACGCGGCCGCGGTTCCACGGCGCCGGCAGGACGTGCGTCTCGAACCAGGTGTAGTTGACCCGCGAGGGGTCGTCGAGGGTCTCGCGGATGTCGTCCCACGGCCCGTGGTAGGCCTCCGACAGCTGCTTGAGCGTCGCGAGCTGCTCTTCCGGAGACAACTGGCTGCGGTCCTGGGCGTCCTCGACGACGTACGCATACAGCGAGTTGTCGCCGGTGGGGCAGTAGCCGGCGATGTATGCGGGTCCGCCGTAGTAGAGGTCCGTGCGGGTCACGCTCGCTGGCCGAGGGCCGAACGCCCGCCAGATGCCCATGCCGGTCGGCTTGGTCTCGAGGTTGATCCCCAGCTCGCCACGGGTCCAGGACCGGATGCCGTCAGCACCGATGACGAGGTCGTAACGCCCCGACGAGCCGTCCGCGAAGGTGACGTCGACGCCCTTCTCGTCCTGGCGGAGAGCAGTGCACCTCACCCCGAAGCGGACCTTGACGCCGACCTCGGTCGCCCGGTCGAGGAGGATCTGGGCCAGCTCCGGGCGTGGCATGCCCATGGTCGCCGGGAGGTCGGGGCCACCGCTGCGCACGTCGGGCATCTCCACGAGCAGCGTGCCGGCGGGGTCGGGCGCTCGCAGCCCGAGACTGTCGAAGCCGTAGCCATGTTGCTCAACCTGATCCCAGACGCCGAGCCGCTTGAGCTCGCGAAGGGCGTTGCCCTGCAACGTGATTCCGGAGCCGATGGCGGACACGTCGGGCTTCGCCTCCACCAGGTCGACCGAGACCCCGCCCTGGGCCAGGTGCGTGGCGGCAGCGGTGCCCGCCAACCCGGCGCCGATGACGAGCACGGTGCGCACAGCCGGCATGTGAGTACTCCTTCGTGAATTGCTGTCGGGGGATGACGGGGTCTGGCCGAATCAGCCCTTCAGGCCGCCGGCGAAGCCCTGGATAAACCGCTTCTGAGCGAAGAGGTAGAACAGGAGGATGGGGATCATCGAGAGGATGACAATGGCGAAGATCGCGTTCCACTGGGAGACCAACGAGCCGATGTAGTAGTACATCGCCACGGGCAGCGTCTGCTGGCTGGAGCCGCCGAGGAAGATCAGCGGCGTGAAGAAGTCGTTCCAGATGATGAGTCCGGCGAGGATGGCGACGGTGCCGGTGGCCGGTGCCATGAGCGGCAGCACGATGCGGAAGAAGACCTGCGTGGGGGAGGCGCCGTCGATGACCGCGGCCTCCTCGTACTCCGTCCCCATGCCACGGAAGAACCCGGCGTAGATGAATACCGAGAGCGGCAGCAGCAGCCCGCCGTAGAGGACGATCATGCCGAGCGCCGACCCCGTCAGGTGGGCGGTGCGCGCACCGATGTAGAGCGGAACGGTCCCGAGCTGGATCGGCAGGATGATCGCGATCAGGAACAGGTAGAACATGGCTCGGCTCCATGCGCGGGTACTGCGGGCGATGACGTACCCGGTCAGTGAGCCCAGCAGAACGAGCACGAGGATGCTGCCGACGGTGATGAGAACGCTGTTGAGCAGGCCGACCTTGATGTCCGACTCACCGGTCGCTGACAGCACCTTTTGGAAGGCGCCGAGGGTCGGAGACGTCGGCGGCGCCAACGGCGAGGTGCTGAAGACCTCGCTGTCCGGCTTGAGCGCGATGACCACCAGAAAGTAGAACGGCGCGAGATAGACCACGGCGAGAACCCAGAAAAGGACCTCGCGGAGTGCGGACAGCTTCGTGTAGCGGAACACGGTCAGGCCTCCGAGGGTCCTTGGGTGACGCGCTGCTGGATGACGGCGAACACCAGGATGATGATGGTGAGGAGCAGGGCCAGGGCGGCCCCGTAGCCGAAGTTGCCCAGGCTGAACGCCTGCTTGTACACCTCGGTCGCCAGCGTGGACGTCGCGTTGGCGGGCCCTCCGCCCGTGAGGGCGAGGATCTGGTCGAAGATCCGTAGCCCGTTGACGATCCCCAGCGTCGTCGCGATGGCGATGGCCGGTCGCAGCGCCGGGATCGTCACGTGCCAGATCCGTTGGAACATGTTCGCACCGTCGATGGCGGCTGCTTCTTCGATCTCGACGGGCACGGCGGTGAGCCCTGACATGTAGATGACCATGGCGAACCCGGTGTTCTGCCAGACGACCACGAGCAGGACCGCCCACAGAGCCCAGGTCGGGTCGGCGAGCCACGGGCGGGCCAGCGAGTCCAGGCCGATGCCTTTGAGGATGGTGTTGAGTGGGCCGTTGAGCTGGAAGATGTACTTCCAGATGTACGACGTGGCCAGTGGGCTGAGCACCACGGGCATGAAGAACAGGGTGCGCAGGATAAAGCGGGTCTTGAGGATGCGGTTGAGACCCATCGCCAGCACCAGCCCGGCCACATTGCTCAGCAGCACCGAGCCGAAGGCGAGGACCAGGGTGTTGCGCAGAGCGAGCACCTTGGTCGGGTCGGAGAAGATGCGCTGGAAGTTGCGCAGCCCGATCCACTCGAAGGAGCCGATCCCGGTCCAGTTGGTGAAGGCGAACGACGCACCCACGCCGGTGGCGGCGTAGTGGATGGCGGCAACCATGATGATGCCCGGCAACGCCCACCACCAGTGGCCAAGCCTGAGCAGGCTCTTCGCCCGGGTCCCCCGGGTCCCACCGTCGTTGGGACGGCGAGACCCGGAGGCCGGCGCCTCGGTCGGAACCTGGGAGATCGTCACTGGCTGCTCCACTCGAAGCGTCGCTCGAAACCTGGGGTCACTGGTCCCAGGCGGTGTCCATCGACTTCAGCACCGTCTCCACGGTGCTCTGGCCCGTGAGCAGACCCTGCACACCGGTCCCGAGCGCGTCGTAGACGGCGGAGTTCTTCCAGCCCGAGTTCGGCAGCGGCGTGTAGTCGCCGTTCTTGAGCAGGTCGGCCACGTCGGAGTAGATCGTCTTGGAGAAGTCGATCTTGTCGAGCCCGGTGATCGGCAGCCCGCCGGACGCCTGAGCGAACACGTTCGCCTGAGCCGGGTCGGCGAGCCAGTTGAGGAACGCGTTCGCGGCGTCCTTCTTCTGCGAGGCCGCGTTGAGCGAGAGGGAGTAGGTCGCGCTCGCGATACCGAACGCCTTGCCGCTTGACGTGGCCGGCGGGAACGCCTCGGCGACGAACTTCTGCTCGGGCGCGGCCTTCTGCAGCTCCGACGCCGAGCCGAGCGGGCCGAAGAAGGACACGGATGTCCCCTGGGCCATGTTGTTCGTGATGGCGTCGAACCCGGCGCCCTCCGCGCCCTGCTGGAAGCAGCCGGCGCTCTTCATGTCGACGATCGTCTGCAGCGTCTGCTGCCAACCCGGCGTGTTCGCGAAGGTCGTCTGGCCGTCAGTGCGCTTCTTGTTCCAGTCGGGGTCCTGGGCGTAGACGCGGGTCGCGGAGATGATCAGGCTCGTGATGCCGGCGTTGGGCACCGTGGAACCGGCGAGGACGAAGAGGGACTTGCCGCCGCCCGCAACCTTGCTACAGGCCGCCTTCACGGCGTCGAAGTCCTTGAGTGGCGAGGAGATCCCGGCCGCCTCCGCCGCCTTGGAGTTCCAGACCAGGCCGGCGTAGCTGATCCCGAGTGGCTGGCCGTAGGTCTTGCCGTTCACCTGGAACAACGCCTCGCTGCCCGAGGGGATGGTCTTGGTCGCCGTGTCACCGAGCGGTTCGAGGAAGTTGGCCTGCGCCAGCGGCACGATGCTGCGGGACTGCCCCGAGCCGGCCTCGGTCTCGATGACGTCGGCCGCGTTACCGGCCTGCAGCTGCGTGCGGATGGAGTCGCCGTACGTGTCGTTCGGCTTGGCCTCCAGCTTGATGGTGACCCCCGGGTTGGCCGCCATGTACTGCTTGGCGAGGACCTCGAACGGGCTCTCGATGTTGTTGGACTTGGCGTAGGTGAGCGTGAACTCCGTGGAGCCGCCCGTGCTGCCTCCGCCGCTGCCCCCGGACGAGGAGGAGGACGAGGAGCATCCGGCCAGCGCGATCACTACGGGCAGCGCGGCAATCCCGCCGATGCGCGCGGCCGAGCGAAGGGTGATGGTCATGGTCAGCCTTTCGAGACGTCGTTGTCATGACTGCGCTCACCGTCGGGGATATGGCACGGCGACGGAATGCTGATCTGCCTATCGAAGGCATAAGTGGCGATGATGCGGCGGCCAGTATCCGGCTCGCGGATGAGCCGCATCAGCAGTCCGATGTTGACCGAAACCGTTGGCCGTCAGCACAGTTGACGACGCGGCGCCGCGCGGTGAGTGGGGCGTCTGCCCAAGCCGGTCCGCCTCAGGAGCCCCATGTCTCGCCGTCGTCGAAGCCTGTGCCGTCCCCACCTCGAGGGAGGGCCGCAGCGATGATGCCCGAGCAGATCATCGAGCCGGGGACGCTGCGGCGCCGGGGGGACCGAGTCGCGGTCGACGTCCGGATGCCGTGGTACCGCGCGTTGCCGTTGTCGTCGGTCGCCGGTGTGCGGTGGTCGATCGACGACCTAGAGGTCCCGTCCGACTCCGTGTTGTGGACCGTGGACGGCGAGACCTACCGCCTCGACGAGCTGCCCCCTCGGCATGACCGCTGGTGGTACGTCCTGGACTCGGTGCACCTCGAAGGCGATCTGCCGGCTCTTCCGGCGGACGAGGGAACGCGCACCAAGCACCGGGTGGCGGTCACGCTCGAGCTGTACATCCCGTACATCACCACCGAGTTCGGGGTCCTGCGCCTCGAGGAGAAGGACGTCAAGTCCCTGCCGCTGGAGGTGGCCGCGTGACTACTCCGACGCATACTCCGTCGCTGGGCACCCCCGTCCAAGGAGTGACGCTCTACAGCTTCACTCGGGCGTTCCACGCCCGGCGGTACACCCTCTCAGAGCTGGTACGCGAGGTGGCCCGTCGCGGCCTCGGACCCGGCCTCGAGGTGGTCGGCTTTCAGAGCTTCAAGAACTTCCCGAACCTCGAGCCCGACGTCGCGGCGCAGTTCCGGGACCTCCTCGACGAGACCGGCCTGGTGCCCACATGCCTTTCCGCCAACGCCGACGCGGGGCTGCGCCGGGACCGGATGCTGACCGACGACGAGCTGGTCGACTACATGCGACCGCAGATCGCCGTCGCCGGCGAGCTCGGGTTCCCGGTGGTTCGCGTGCAGATCTCACTCACGCCGGACGACATGGAGCGCCTCCTGCCGGTGGCCGAGCACTACGGCGTACGGCTAGGGCTGGAAGTGCACTCAGAGCAGCACGCTCGGCACCCACGCATACAAGCTCTGCTCGAGCGCTACGACAAGCTCGGTTCACCGTTGCTCGGATTCGTCCCCGACTGGGGCGCCTCCCTGACGGCGGTCCCCACGACGCTGTTGCAGCGCTACCGCCGGGAAGGCTACGACGAGGAGCTCATCACGGGCCTCGTCGACCTCTGGCAGGAGCACGATGCGGAAGGCGCCCCGCTCTCTGCCGAGCAGCACGGCCGCTGGTTCCGGCAGGTGATGGAGTTCGCCCACCGGCACGGAGCGGGCGACCGCGCGATCGAGATGGCCGTCAACATCACCGGGCTGTTCGGACACGCGCCGGCGTCGCACTGGGCGGACATCCTGCCGTGGGCGGTGCACACGCACGGCAAGTTCTATGAGGTCGACGCGAATGGCGAGGAGACGTCGGTCCCCGTCCGCGACCTCATCGACCTGTGGGTGCGGTCGGGCTACTCCAGCTCCATCTCCAGCGAGTGGGAGGGCTTCCACTGGAACGACTGGGAGGACCCCTTCGACGTCGTGGCCGGCGTTCAAGCCCTGGCGCGCCAGAGCGCTCGCAACGCCGGGTCAGAGATGGTCACCGACCCGGGGCGAGCCCGCCAACTTCTCCAGACCGCCCAGAAGGAGAGCGCGCATGGCCACTGACGACACGATCCTCACCGACGACAGCCTGAGCCGGCGGCCGGACGGTCTGGCCATCGCCCTCAAGGTCCCGTGGTACCGCAGCCTGTGGCTGTCCAGCGTCAGCGATGTCCGCGTGGTCGTGGAGGGACGCGAGATCCCGCGTGACGAGCTTCGGGCCGAGCTGAAGGACCGCATCTATCGCATCGAGGAGCTGCAGGAGCAGTGGGACGTGCTCTGGTTCCTCCAGGACCGTCTGGTCATCGTCGTCCCGCTCGACGCGCCCCCCAGTCCGGGGGAGGAGGTGCAGGTGGAGGTCACCCTCGACCTGCGCCTGCCGTACATGCAGATCGCCCCGATGCGCTACGTCACGAACCACGCCACGAACTCCCGCGCGCTCGCGGTCCACTGAGGAGACCACGCCATGACGACCATCCCTGTCCGGCCCGAGGCGGCGCCCGCGGTCCCGGGTAGCGACATCAAGCTGGGCCTGTCCCTGTACTCACTCACCAGTGAGTGGGCGGCCCGGCGGTACGACCTGGCCGGCATCCTCGGCGTCGTCGCCGAGGCGGGCATCGGTCCCGGGATCGAGATCAACGCTTCCCAGATGCTGCCGAGCTACCCCGGCGTCACGACCGAGTTCGTGCGGGAGTGGAACGACGCACTGGACCGGTACGGGTTCGTGCCGAGCAGCTTCGGCTGCAACCTCGACATGGGGCGGCGGCGTGACCGCGACATGACCCTCGACGAGGAGTACGAGTTCACCGTCGAGCAGTTCCGTGCGGCGCACGCCCTGGGCTTCACCAAGGCTCGCATCCAGAGCGCCAAGCCCGAGCTGATCCGGCGGCTGCTCCCGCTGACGGAGGAGCTGGACCTCACCCTCGGTTGGGAGATCCACGCACCCTTCGGGCCAAACTCGCCGCAGGTGATGCAGATCCGCGAGACGTACGAGGAGATCGGCTCTCCCCGGCTGGGGTTCGTGGCGGACTTCAGCTCGACCATGCACAGCATGTCGCCGACGCTGCTGCGGGGCCTCGCGAAGAAGGGGCTCGGCCAGGAGGAGCTGGACCGGCTCCAGGAGATCTGGGCCGAGGACACCGGGATCAACGAGCGGCACGCCGAGTTCGTCGCATATCTCGAGTCCCGGGGAATCGCTCCGGAGAGCCTCGGCTCGTTCGCCCGCCTCGCGTTCAACATGCATGGACATATCGACCCGCACGAGTGGTCGGACATCCTGCCGCAGATCGTCCACGTGCACGCCAAGTTCTACGACATCGACGAGAACGGCGACGAGCCGGCGATCGACTACCCGGCCCACGTTCGTGAGCTCGTGCGCGGCGGCTACTCCGGCTTCATGTCCAGCGAGTGGGAAGGGCATGCCTTCGCCGATCTCGACGAAGCGGACCCCGTGGACCTCGTCCGCCGACAGCACGAGCTGATCCGTCGGGCCATCGCGGATGCCCTCGCCCAAACCGACGTTCAGCAAGGAGCCTGAGCCGTGTACCAGCTGTCACCGAACATCGACCTGCTCTTCACCGAGATTGGTCCAGACCTGTCCGACCGCATCCGCGCCGCGGCGGATGCTGGGTTCGACGCGGTCGAAATGTGGGGAACCCTCGACCGGGACGTCCCCGCCCTCGCCACGGCGCTCGCCGACTCGGGAGTGGTGCTCACCTCCGTGCTAGCGGAGCCGCGGACCAACTTCACGCTCCCGGGCACCGACCTCGGTCCCTTTTTCGACGGCCTCGACCGCGGCGTGGAGAACGCCCGGACGCTGGGCAGTCCGCGCATCGTCCTGGGCTCCGGTGTCGGTTTCCCCGGCGCCAAGCGGCCACAGAACCTCGACCGCTTGGTCGAGGTCTTCCTTCAGGCGGTTGAGCGCACCGAGGGCTCCGGCGTCACCTTGGTGCTGGAGCCGGTCAACACGCGGGTCGACCACCCGGGTGCGCTGCTCGACCGCACGGCGGACGCCGTCTACGTGGCGCGGTCTGTGGGCTCGGACCGGTTCAAGATCCTCTATGACCTCTACCACTCGGTGACCGAGGGTGAGGACCCGGCGAGCGAGCTGGCCAACGCGGCGGGAGTCGTTGACTACGTCCAGGTAGCCGACGCCCCCGGGCGGGGAGAGCCGGGAAGCGGTGCGATCGACTGGACTGAACGGCTTTCGGTGTTGCGGGCCTCGGGGTACGACGGACCGATCGGGCTCGAGTACTTCCCGACCACGCCGTCCGTCGAGTCGCTGAGCCACATCCGCAAAGTGGCGGCCGAGGCGTGATGGCGGCGACCGACAACCGCGCCGCCTTCGAGCAGTTCGTCGACCTGTTCTACCGGCAGAAGCGGGTCAAGGACGCGTTCGACTTTCTCGTGGCGCCGAACTACCGGCAGCACAACCCCACGGTGCCCGACGGCCCGGAGGCCGCCGTACGGATGCTGACGCCGAAGTTCGACGGGTCGCCCGATGCGGTGTTCGAGGTCCAGCGGATTCTCGTCGACGGCGATCTGGCGATGGTGCACGTGCGGGCGTCAGGACCGGGCCGTCCCGATGCCGCGGTGGCCGACATCTACCGCTTCGACGGGGGTCGCATCGTCGAGCACTGGGACGTCCTGCAGGTGGTTCCGGACAACCCCGTGCACGACCACCCGATGTTCTGACCTCGGCGTTTCAGCCTCCGACGTTTCAGCCCCCTGTGAAAGGACGACCATGACGGAGCAGAGCGACGGGATCGCCGGCACCCATATCCAGCTCGGGATCACGCTGTACTCCCTGACCGCGGAATGGGCCGCGGGTCAGTACACCTTCGAGTCGCTCTTGCAGACGGTGGCCGACGAGGGGCTCGGCCCCGGGGTCGAGTTCAACCTCGCCCAGATGCTCCGGACCTACCCGGACGTGGACGACTCCTTCGTGAGCATGTGGCGCGACACCCTGGACCGTCTTGGGCTCGTGCCCAGCGCCGTCGGCACGAACCTCGACATGGGGCGGCGCAAGGACCGCGACATGACGCCGGACGAGGAGTTCGAGTTCCTCGCTGCGCAGCTGCGGTCGGCGAACCGCCTGGGATTCCGGCGAGTCGTGATCCGCTCCGCGGAGAAGGAGCTGCTGCGGCGTCTGCTGCCGCTGGCGGAGAAGTACGACCAGAAGCTCGGCTGGGAGCTCCACGCGCCCTACGGTCCGAACGATCCCAAGGTCATGGCCATCCGGGAGATGTACGACCAGCTCGGCTCGGACCGGCTCGGCTTCACCGCCGACTTCAGCTCGACGATGCACAGCCTGTCGCCGACGCTGTTCCGGACCCTCACCCAGATGGGTCTACCCGCGGAGCACTTCACGGTGATGCAGGACATCTGGCGCAAGCCGATTCCCATGCAGGAGCGCAATCAGGAGTTCGAGGACTACCTGCGGGACCATGACTTCGACCCCGCCCGGCTCGGTCCGTTCACGCGCCTCGCCTACAACATGCACGGGTTGGTGCCACCCGAGGAGTGGCTGGACATCATGCCGCGGATCTTCCACGTGCACGCGAAGTTCTACGACATCGACGAGAACGGCGAAGAGCCGGCCATGGACATCCCCCGGATCGTGCGCCAGTTCGTCGACGCCGGCTACCAGGGCTTCCTCTCCAGCGAGTGGGAAGGACACGCCTTCGCCGACCTGGGGGAGTCGGACCCCATCGACCTGGTGAAGAAGCAGCACGCCCTGATCCGGCGCGCCATCACCGAACGACCAGTCGCCTCCGCGTCCGAAGGGCGGAACTGAACCGTGGCTACGCACAACTCGCTGTTCAAGGACACCGACGTCCGGCGTCACCCCGACGGGATCGCCGTCTCGGTGCAGCTGCCGTGGTACCGCAGCCTGTGGCTCTCCGCGGTCGACGACGTGACCGCCTCGATCGACGGCCACGAGATTCCCAAGGACAAGCTACGGTTCGAGCTGCAGGGTCAGAGCTACCGGATCGATGAGCTGCCCGAGCAGTGGGACACCCTGTGGTTCCTCGCCGACCGGCCCGACATCGTCATCCCCCTTGACGATGTCCCGAATGCCGGCGACACCGTGAAGGTCGAGGTTGTCCTCACGCTGCGGTTGCTCTACATGCAGATCGCCCCCGGGCGCTACGTCGGCAACCGCGTGGCGGTCACGCGTGAGGTGGCGTTGGCATGAAGGCGAACCCTGCTTTTCTCGTGGTCGGCAGCGGTCCTACCGGAGGTACCTATGCCCAGCTCGTCCTCGACCGCGTGCCCGGCGCCACCGTGCTCATGGTCGACGCCGGCCCGGTGGTCTCGAGCCCTCCGGGCACGAACGTCAAGAACATCCCTGACCCGAGGGAACAAGCCGCGGCCCGCGCGGCATCGCAGGGCGATGCGGAGAGCGGCGTGGCCGGGATCCCGCGGGGCGCGGTGGTGGAGGGCACGGTGACGGCACGACAGGGGACGCACCTAATCGGCCAGTCTGCCGAGGGGTCGGACGGTATGCCCGCCGCCGCCGTGTCGACGTGTGTCGGAGGGCAGGGCGCGCACTGGACGTGCGCGACCCCGCGGCCCGTCGGAACCGAACGGATCGACTTTCTCGATTCGAACGAGTGGGACCGCCACGTCGAAACGGCAGAACGCTTGCTCCATGTCACCCGCGAGGCGTTCGCGGACTCGCCGCAGGCCTCGGCGCTGCTACGGCAGGTCCGAACGGCCTTCGAGGACGAGGGCATCCAGGTCGGCCTGCTGCCGGTGTCCGGTGACCCTCGAGACGACGGGACCATCCGGTGGGGCGGCACGGATCTGCTCCTGCAGCCCATCCTCGACGACGAGCGCTTCGAGCTGCGAGCCGAGACCCTCTGCGTGCGGCTGCTCCGTGAGGGCGACCGGGTCGTCGGTGCGGTCCTCAAGGACCTGGCCACGGGCCGCGAGGAGGAGGTGGAGGCGGACGTCGTGGTCGTCGCCGCGGACGCATTCCGTACGCCGCAGCTGCTCTGGGCGTCGGGGATCAGGCCACCAGCGCTGGGGCGCTACCTCACCGAGCATCCGCTCGTGTTCGGGGTGGTTGCCGTGCGCGATGGGGTGTTACCGCCGCTGGCTCCGGATGCCGACCCGGTCGACCCCATCCGCGCGGTGGTCAACGTCGCCTACAACGAGGACCGCCATCCCTATCACGCGCAGCTCATGTACAGCCCCGTGTGTCCCGCACCCCTTCCCGAGGACTCTCCTTACCGTGACAACCCGGCCGGCTACGTCGGGATGGGTTGGGGCGTGCGCAAGTGGCCCCGGGCCGAGGACCGGTTGGTCTTCGACGACGCGAACCTCGACGCCAACGGCTTGCCGAGCATCCGGATCAGCTACGCACTCACCGACCGCGAGGAGAAAGAGCTCGCCTCCGCCCGGGTCCACCAAGCCCGAGCCGCGGCGGCGTTGGGCGACTTCGTCGACGGTATGCCGGTGCTGATGCCGGCGGGGAGCTCACTGCACTACATGGGAACGCTGCGGGTCGGGCCCACTGACGACGGGACCAGCGTCTGCGACACCTACTCGCGGGTCTGGGGTGTCCCCGGTCTGCTCGTCGCCGGCAACGGCCTCATCCCCACGGCCAACTCCTGCAACCCCACGCTCACCAGCGTCGCGCTGGCGGTGCGCGGAGCCGAGCGACTTGCCTATGACCTGCTCGCTGGGCATGCCATCCGCGCCGCGGATGAGGCGCATCGACAGAGCGCGGCGCTCGGGTGATTGACCGAATCCGCTGAAAATCAGCAAAATTGGAGCCACGCAGTGCCGCGGAGGTCAGGTGCTGCGGGCAGACCGACAGCCCGAGGGAGCCGTATGACCAGGTCCTTTCCCGAGCGCGTCGACGTGGCGATCGTCGGCAGCGGTCCGACCGGTGCTGCCTACGCCAGGATCCTGAGCGAGCTGACGCCGCAGGTGACGATCGGCATGTTCGAGGCCGGCCCACTGTTGGCCGATCCTCCGGGTGTCCACGTGAAGAACATCCCGGACCTCGACCAGCGGTTGGTCGCCCAGCGTCGTTCCGAGGGGCTCCGGCCGCACACGGCGACCAAGGAGGAGAGCGCATACGCGGTACCCACCGATCGCGTCGTGCGACCGGGGACCCACCTGTTGCCCGAGGGCTTCCAGCAGCCGGGGGAGGACGGAATCCCGGCGCTGGCGATGTCGACGAACGTCGGGGGAATGGCCGCGCACTGGACCTGCGCCTGCCCGCGGCCCGGGGGTGCCGAGCGGATCGCCTTCCTACCCGACTTGGACGAGCTCCTCGACGAGGGGGAGCGACTCCTCAGCGTCAACCGGCATCCCTTCGACGACGCCCCCTATGCCGACATCGTCCGGGACCGGCTGGCCGCCGAGTTCGACCCCGGTCGCCCGGAGGAGCGCCGGGTCCACGCCATGCCGCTCGCGGTGCACACCCGCGAGGACGGCGCACTGGTCTGGAGCGGCTCCGACGTCGTCTTTGGCGAGGAGACGCGCAAGAACCCGAACTTCACTCTGTTCGACGAGGCACAGGTCCGCCGGGTCCTTTTGGAGGACGGCCGCGCGGCGGGTGTCCTCGTCGCGGACCGGCGCGACGGCGCGGAGCACGAGGTGCGGGCTCGGTTCGTCGTCGTGGCCGCCGACGCGCTGCGCACCCCTCAGCTCCTGTTCGCCTCCGGGGTCCGGCCGACGGCGCTGGGCCGGTACCTCAACGACCAGCCACAGCAGGTCTTCGCCGTCCGGCTCCGCGACGTCGCCCACACCGCCACGGAGGAGCACGACCCCCGCAGCGACACCGCAATCACCGAGCAGAGCGGCGTCTCGTGGGTCCCCTACACCGACGAGGACCCGTTCCACGGCCAGGTCATGCAGCTCGACGCCTCGCCGATCCCACTCGTCGGTGACGACGTCCCGGCGCCGGGCAGCATCGTCGGCCTGGGCTGGTTCTGCGGCAAGGACCTCCAGGAGTCCGACCGGATCGACTTCAGCGACGACGAAGTGGACGAGGTGGGCATGCCCAAGCCGTCCATCCACTATGTCCTCACCGACCGCGACCACGCCACCTTCGCCGCTGCTCGGGCGGCGATCCTCCGGGCGGCGGCAGCACTGGGGGACCCGATCGGCGAGGAGCCGTTCGTCCTGACTGCCGGCGCCTCCCTGCACTATCAGGGGACCACGCGGATGGGACCGGTCGACAACGGAAGCTGTGTATGCGGACCCACCAGCGAGGTGTGGGACGTGTCCGGTCTGTTCGTCGCCGGCAACAACGTCATCCCGACGTCGATGGCCTGCAACCCGACCCTTACGTCGGTCGGACTGGCGGTCGGGGGTGCCCGGGAGATCGCCTCCCGACTCACGGAGGGGGACGGCCTCCTCGCAACGTCCACCGGTTCGGCACGAAAGGAGTAACGGTGCTCGACGTCCCCATGATTCAGACCCGCGGCTTCAGCAATCGTGCTGACGGGAGGGGGTTCGAGCTGCGGCTCCGGCTGCCCTACTACCGCGGGTTGTGGACCAGTCTCATCGACGGCGCTTCGGTCACCGTCGACGACGAGCACTTTCCGGCCGACACGATCGCCTGGAGCATCGACGGTCGCCAGTACTCGCTCGAGGAGCTGCAGGACTCGGTCGACGGCCGGTGGCCGGTCGACGTGCCAGTAGTGCTTGGGGTGCCGCGGAAGGAGCCGTTGGCCCTCGGCTTCCACGACGTGACCGCGGAGCTGCGGCTGCGGATGTCGTACATCCCCGAGGAGCTGCAGCCGACCATCTGGACCGAGGAGCGCAGGCTGGTGATCTCGCGATGACGACCCCGCGGTTCGCATACGGTGTCTCGCTCTACAGCTACACGAGCGAGTTCGGCGTCACGATGACGCTCGACGACTGCGTCGAGGACGTCGCCGACATGGGGGCGACCGGCCTGGAAATCCTCGGTGAGGCACACGTGGAGGGGTACCCGAGCCCATCCACCGCGTGGATCGACGCCTGGTTCGCGCGGCTGGACCGGCACGGCCTCACCCCTACCTGCCTCGGCTCCTGGGTCGACACCCGCCGGTTCCGCGGACGCGCCATGACCGTCGCTGAGGCGCGCGCCCAGCTGGAGACGGACATCCGGCTGGCGTCCCTGCTCGGATTCCGTTTCCTGCGACCGAAGCTTGGCGTCGTGACGTCCGACCTCGAACCGGACCCGATCTGGGAGCCGGCGACGGAGCAGGTCCTCGAGCTCGCGGCCGAAAAGGAGGTGGTGATCTGTCCCGAGATCCACTGGCCGAGCGTCATCAAGTCCAAGGTCGTCGACGACTACCTCGCCTTCATCGACCGCACGGGCACGAAGCACTTCGGGCTCCTCATGGACACCGGTGTTTTCCAGAGCCACCTGCACTTCCGTCGCGGCGGCACGCCGAGCCGGATGGGCGAGGGCTCGCCAGCACTCCCCGACGTGCCGCCGGTACCGGTCGCGGACTTCGAGGAGGTCCTCGACCGGGTCGTCCACATCCAGGCCAAGTTCTACGACATCGAGGACCGTGGGGGTGAGCTCCACGACGACTACATCCCGTGGGAGCGGATCCTCGAGGTGCTCCGACGGCGGCAGTGGAGCGGCTACCTCTCCAGCGAGTACGAGGGCGACTACGGAGTGGGCCGCGCCTCTGACCAGCTACGTCGCCAGCACGCCCTGCTCCGAATCCTCAGCTCTCGCTGACCCGCTCATCCACAAGGAAGGACGCTAGCGATGTCCCGACCCGTCACGCTCTTCACCGGGCAGTGGGCTGACCTGCCGTTCGAGGAGGTGGCCAAGCTCGCGTCGTCATGGGGGTACGACGGTCTCGAGATCGCCTGTTGGGGCGACCATCTGGACCCGAACCGGGGAGCCACCGACGACGACTATCTCGCCGGGCGCAAGGAGATCCTCGACCGGCACGGGCTCAAGGTCTTCGCCATCTCCAACCATCTCAAGGGCCAGGCGGTCTGCGACGACCCGATCGACCAACGGCACCGCGGCATCCTTCCCGACTCCGTGTGGGGTGACGGCGAGCCCGAGGGCGTACGCCAGCGCGCCGCCGAGGAGATGAAAAACACTGCCCGTACCGCCGCCCGGCTAGGTGTGGACACCGTGGTCGGCTTCACCGGGTCGTCTATATGGAAGTACGTGGCGATGTTCCCGCCGGTGTCGCAGGAGCTCGTCGACGCGGGTTACCAGGACTTCGCCGACCGGTGGAACCCGATCCTCGACGTCTTCGACGAGGTCGGCGTGCGGTTCGCCCACGAGGTCCACCCGTCCGAGATCGCCTACGACTACTGGACGACGCGGCGGACCCTCGAGGCGATCGGGCACCGGGAGGCCTTCGGGCTCAACTGGGACCCCTCCCACTTCATGTGGCAGGACCTCGACCCCGTCGGGTTCATCCTCGAGTTCGCGGACCGCATCTACCACGTGGACTGCAAGGACGTGAAGCTCAATGTCGGCAACGGCCGCAACGGCCGGCTGGGATCCCATCTGGCCTGGGCGGACCTGCGGCGCGGCTGGGACTTCGTCTCCACCGGGCACGGCGACGTGCCCTGGGAGCAGTGCTTTCGGGCGCTCAACGCGATCGGGTATGCGGGTCCGATCTCCGTCGAGTGGGAGGACGCCGGGATGGACCGGCTGGTCGGGGCGCCGGAGGCACTGGAGTTCGTGCGATCCCGTCTGTTCGACGCTCCCGAGGCGGCCTTCGACGCGGCGTTCTCGACGGCGGGCTGAGCGATGGCGTGGAGCAAGTGGTCCTACATGGACCACTGGGTGACGCAGACGCCGCAAGGCCCGCAGCCTCCGTCCTTCAACCGGGCCTACATGGACCGCTACATCCGGCAGCTCTCGGCGCTGGGGTTCACGGGTTTCGACACGTTCTTCTTCTACCTGCCGATGTTCGAGGGCATGTACGGCTCGGTTCGCGGGTTCGAGGAATTCTTGCAGGACAACGGTTTTGACAAGATCACGGGCATCTTCTCCGCATACCCGTATGCGACGAGGTTCACCGCCCCGCACGTGGCCGAGACCCACGACCGGATCGTGGCGGACTGCGAGCGGACGGTGCAGGCCGTCGACGGCCTCTCAGTCGAGAACTTCATCGTCATGCCGACGTCCACGTACTTCCAGACCGAGCCGGTCACGGACGAGAAGATCAAGGTCACCGCTGATCTCTGGAACCGGGTCGGCCGGCGAACGCTCGAGCACGGCATGAAGACGACCTGCCACTTCGAGTTCTGGGGAGCCATCCGCACCCGGGAGCAGCTGGACCTCTTCTTCGACTACACCGATCCGGAGTACGTCTACTTCTTCTGCGACACGGCTCAGCACACCATCGCCGGGGTGGACCCGCTGCAGATGTTCCGCGACTATCGGGACCGCTGCACGGGCTTCCACTTCAAGGACACGCACACCGTCGACCGGGACGAGGCCTACCGCACCCCGCCGGACCCGGAGCTGATGGCGCCAGGTGTCACCCGCTGGTTCTACGAGATGGGCACCGAGGGCGGCCTCGTGGACTTCCCCGCCTTGATGCGCGAGATCGTGTCGTCCGGCTACGACGGCTGGCTGACCGTCGAGCACGACAAGGCCGAGCTCGGCGGGGGCAGCTACGCCGAGGCGACCTGTGTGGCCAAGTGGTACATCGACAACGTCCTGGCCGAAGCCGAGTCTGAGGGCCGAGCCAATACGGCGGTGGTTCGGTGAGGGACAGCCTGCGCTGGGCCTACGCGCTGAACCAGTGGAACCTCCGGATGGACGTCTTCGTCCGTCACGAGGACCAGCTGCGCGCGCTGAAGACCTTGTCCGCGTTGGGTTTCGACCACGTCGAGCTCTCGGCCGGGACCGGCCGGTGGGACAACCTCGGACGCCCGGAGACCATCCGGCTGAACCACGGGGATACCCAGGGCTTCCGCGACTTCCTGTCCTCAGCGACGATCCGGGGCG
Source organism: Actinomycetota bacterium (assembly GCA_046733835.1). Classification (GTDB taxonomy): domain Bacteria; phylum Actinomycetota; class Actinomycetes; order Actinomycetales; family Dermatophilaceae; genus Lapillicoccus. The sequence goes on along the minus strand of JBKPQA010000030.1, from coordinate 12,466 downwards.
TCAGCAGCATGTTCTGGGACCCCGGGCAGCCGGTGGAGGAGACCGGGTGGGCGTTCTGGTCGACCCGCAACCCGGACGACCATGCCGCCATCGTGGAGGCGGCCCGGCCGTTCGTCGATTTCCTCGCCGAGATCGGCGCGCAACAGCTCGTCGTCCGACCGGTCGGATCGGCTTGGATGGCGCCGCCGTTGATGGACGCGGACATCCCGGTGATCGCCACGGTGTGGAACCGGGTCGGCGAGGTCGCCCGGGCGTCCGGGCTCGGTGTCGCACTCCACTACGACTGCCTCGGCGCCGTGCACACGGGCGAGCAGCTGCGGGCGCTCCTGGACGCGACAGATTCCGGCTTGGTGGGGCTCGCCCTCGACACGGCTGAGCTGACCATCGGCGGGATCGATCCCGTGGAGTTCTACGAGGCGGCGCCGGAACGCGTGACCCACGTCCACCTCAAGGACACTCGCTACACCGACACCGGCGAGGAGTACCTCATGCCCGGCGCCGAGACCACGATGCTCAAGGGTGGAGGTGGCCGGCGGATCGAGCGATGGTTCTACGAGCTCGCCACCGACGAGGGACTGGTCGACGTGCCGACGTTCGTGGAGGCGTTGCGGCGCAACGACTTCGGCGGCTGGGTGGTCGTCGAGAGCGACCACGGCGGGAACCCGGCCGAGCTCGCCATGCTCAACAGCTGGTACGTCCAGCGGCGGCTCGAGGCCGCGCGCGGGTGATCTCGCGGTCAGGCCACGCCCTCGGCGTCGGCGAGGTCCGAGCCCACCGGGGTGCCGGCGGGCAGCCATGTGCGCAGCGAGGATTGGCGGAACAGGTGGTCGGCGACGAGCAGCGCCCCGCCGATCGTGCCCTCGGCGAAGTCGAGGGATGCCGTGCGGATGGTGAGGTTGCGGGCGGCGAGCTCGATGGTGCCCTCGAGGACCGTGCGTCGGAACTCGTCGAAGAACAGCCGGCTGTCCCGGATGACGCCGCCGCCGAGGACCAGCGTGCCGGGGTTGGCGAAGTTCACCACACCGGCGACCGCCCGGCCGGTCACGCGCGCCGAGCGGCGCACCGCGCGGCACACGACGGGGTCGCCGGCCGCGACGGCGGCGCCGATGTCGGCGGCGGTGATGCGGCCGGTGCCGCGCAGGCGGTCCGCCAGCACGGGACTCCCGCCGGAGAATGCCTCACTAGCGAGGGTCCGCAGCAGGGCCCAGCCGCCCGCCACGGCCTCGAGACAGCCGGCCTTGCCGCACCGGCACGGTGCGCCACGGGCTACGGCGACGCGTACATGCCCGATGTCGCCGGCTGCGCCGCTGTCGCCCCGGTGCAGGCGGCCGTTCGTCACCAGCCCACTGCCGATGCCGGTGGCGACCTTGACGTAGAGGAGGTCGCGGCGCTCCTGCGGGCTGCCCTTCGCCCATTCGCCGAGGGCCATGAGGTTGACCTCGTTGTCGACCCAGACGGGAGCGTCGACGTCCCGTCGGAACCACGATCGAACGTCAACGCCGTTCCAGCCCGGCATGATCGGTGGGTCGACGACCGCTCCGGCGGTCACGTCGACGGGTCCCGGCAGGCCGACGGCAACGCCCCAGACCGGTCGGTCGCCGATTCGGTGCCGCAGCTGCCGGAACAGCCGGCGCACCACGGGCAGGACCGCGGCGGGTCCGTCCGCCACGTCGATGTCCCGGAAGCCGCGCGCCAGGGGGCGGCCTTCCAGGTCGGATACGGCCGCGTGCAGCGACACGGCGCCGAGGTTGGCCGAGAGGATCACGCCGGCGTCCGCTCGCAGCCGGACGACCCGGGAAGGACGGCCGCGTCGTCCGCCCTGCGGTGCCGCCTCCGCCTCGGTCAGGATGCCCAGCTCGATGCCGTCCTGGACTCGGTCCGAGACGACGGCACGACCCAATCCGGTCACCGATTCGAGCTCCGCCCTTGTCCGCGCGGCTCCGGATCGCACCACGTCGACGATCTGAGCGAGCACGAGGACGTCTCGTGCATCGGGTATCGCCGCCACGCCGTCATTCTCCCAACGCGGGCCGCAGATCTCAGGTCGCCTGCCGACCATTTCGGATGAATACCAACGAAAGAAAGAGCCAGAGATGCCCGACATCGGACTGCGCCAGCTCGGCGACACCGACGCCATCCGGACGCTGATCGTCACCGGCCACACGGACATCCACCACGACTGGCGGACGATGAGCCCCCTGCTGGCCGACCTGCTTCGACAGACCGGCCGCTTCGACGTCCGCGTGACCGAGGAGTTCCGTGGCGCCGGGCCGGAGACGCTCGAGGCATACGACCTCGTCGTCCTCAACTACTTCGGGCGCTTCGAGCCGTGGGGCCGCGCACCCGAGAAGCGCTGGGGACAGCGAGCCGAACAGGCGCTCTACGACTTCGTCACGGCGGGCAAGGGAGTGGTCGTCTACCACGCCTCGCTGCAGATGGGCGAGGGGTGGGACGACGACTTCGAGCGGATGGCCGGCGGGGTCATGCGTCAGCACTGCAGCCGCCGCGCACCGATCCCCGACTTCCGTCTCCATGTGTCCTCGGGCCACCCCATCACCGAGGGAATGCCCGAGTTCGTGCCGCACTACGCCGACGACCTCTACGTCAACCTTCAGTGGGCGCCCGGCGCCGACGTCGAGGTCCTCGTCCGCGGCTGGGACAACCCGTTGCGCTACACGCAGGTGCCGGAGGAGTGGCACGCGCTGCCCGGCATGGGCGAGGAGCACGCCCTGGTGTGGACGAACACGTTCGGTGAGGGCCGGGTCTTCGCGTCGGGAATCGGGCACGGCCCTGAGGCGGTGTCCTATCCGTCCTTCCGCGGGCTCTTCCTCCGCGGTGCCGAGTGGGCCGCCACGGGCCAGGTGAGCATCCCGTTGCCGGAGGGGTTCGGCGAGCCGGCTCCGGACGGCGACTGGTGGCCGGTCACCCTCGAACCGATGGTCCGCGCGATGTGGGATGAACGAGAGCGGGACGAAAGAGAAGGAGTGAGCGCATGACGGCCAACACGCATACCGACACCCATACCGACCGGCTGGCCGAGCTGGAGGAGCGGCTGGCCAGAGCCGAGCTCGCCGCCACCCGGGCGCAGGACCGCGGCGACGTGGAGAACGTCTTCTCGCGCTACATGTACTTCCACAACGCCTTCGAGGACGAGCGGATCGTCGACGAGCTCTGGGTCCGACGCGGCACGGACGGCGTGCGCTCGCAGTACAACAACGACGGCGTCTACACCGACTGGGACACCGTCATGGAGTACCACCGCGGCCGTCCTCATCCGGTCGGCAAGCTGATCATGCACTACACGACCACCCCGGTCATCGAGGTCTCCGCGGACGGGACGACGGCCAAGGGCCTCTGGCTGATGATGGGTGTCGAATCCGGGCTGACCGAGCCGGCCGAGGCGGAGAAGGCGCCGGCGTTCTTCTTCGCTCCTCAGGACGTCGACGGCAAGAAGGTCTGGGCGCACTGGGTGTGGTGCAAGTACGGGATCGACTTCCTCAAGCAGGACGGGCAGTGGCGGATCTGGAAGTTCCGCTGCTTCGAGGTGGCGCGGGCTCCGTACGACGAGAACTGGATCGCGTTCGCTGCTCACGAGCGGGCCGCATACGAGTCGAAGCTCATGTACTTCGGCGACGACGGCACACCGGTCTTCCTGCCACCGGTCGACGGCCCGACGGTGACACCGTCGTACCCCTACGAGACCACGACGAGTCAGGGGCTGGTCCCCGAACCACCGCAGCCTTACTCGGAGTTCGAGGACACCTTCCGCTGAGGCGTATGCGTCACCGGTCCGGCCAGCCGGTGTAGCCCTCGGCGAGGAAGGCCGACCCCGAGGGCGAGGACACGAGGGTGGTCAGCTCGGCCAGCTGGCGCTGCTCGTCGAAGTCCGTCGTGTTCGGGGCGTCGTGGAGCATCGAGGTCATCCAGTACGAGAAGTGCTGCGCGCGCCAGACCCGTTCCAGCGCTCGCGAGGTGTAGGCGTCGAGGGCGTCCTGCTTTCCGGCGAGGTGCCGTTCGATCTCCTCGGCCAGGATGCGCACGTCGGCGAGGGCCAGGTTGAGTCCTTTGGCCCCGGTCGGTGGGACGGTATGCCCGGCGTCGCCGGCCAGCAGCAGCGGCCCGTGGCGCATGGGCGTCTGGACGAAGCTGCGGAAGCCCAGGACGGTGCGCTCGATGACGGGTCCCTCGTTCAGCCGGAACCCGTCCGCGCCGGCCAGCCGGGTCTGCAGCTGCTCCCAGATCCGGTCGTCGGACCAGGTCCAGGCGTCCTCGGTGGGATCGCACTGGAAGTACATCCGCTGGATCGTCGACGTGCGCTGGCTGATCAGCGCGAACCCGTGCTCCGACCTCGTGTAGATCAGCTCAGCAGCGCTCGGCGGCGCTTCGACGAGGACGCCGAACCACGCGAACGGGTACTCGCGGAAGTACTGCCGGCTGTCCGCGGCACCGCCGGCCACGAGGGGGCGACACATGCTGCGGGACCCGTCGGCACCGACCACCAGGTCGGCGACGATGTCGTGGGGGCCGGCGTCGGCGTCGACGTAGCGCACGACCGGTGACGTGTCGAGGTCGGCCACCTGTGTCTCGGTCACGCCGTACCGCAGATCGCCCTCGTCCCGAGTACGAGCCCGGTGCAGGTCGACGAAGACGTCGGTCTGCGGATAAAGCCAGCAGGACGCTCCCACGAGCGCCTGGAAGTCGATGCGGTGGCTCTCCCCACCGAAGCGCAGGTCGATGCCCTGGTGCTCGTGCCCGTCGGTCAAGACCCGGTCGGACACGCCGGAGTCGACGAGCAGGCGCACACTGTCGCGCTCGAGGATGCCGGCCCGGTGCGTGTTCTCGATGGTCTCGACCGTGCGGGTGTCCATGACGACGGACTCGATGCCGGCGACATGGAGGAGGTGGCTCAGCATGAGGCCCGCAGGACCCCCGCCCACTACGGCCACCTGGGTCCTTGTTGTCGGCGTCGTCAAGGGGGCTCCTGGTGCGGGGTCGATGGGTCGTCAGGGCGGCCCTCAGAATGCCGTCCTTGCCGATACCGCGGAAGGGCCGAGGGACGATGGCCGCCATCCGAACGGTCGATAGATGACGGGTCGGTAACACCCGGCTCCCCACGCACCGACGGTGAGATGATCGCCCCGTCGCGGTCGACGGCGTCGGGCGCGAAACCGGCGACCACGGATGGGACCATGGCTCGAGACGTCGACCTCAACCTGCTGCGTGCCCTCGACGCCATCCTCGACGAGCAGAGCGTCACCAAGGCGGCCATCCGGCTCGGTCTGAGCCAGCCGGCGATGAGCGCCTCGCTTCAAAAGCTGCGCCGGCACTTCAAGGACGAGCTGCTCACCCGGGTCGGCAACGCATACGAGCCGACGCCGCTGGCGCGCGAGCTGCTGGAGCCGACGTCGACCGCCCTGCGCGCCGCCACGACGGTGTTCTTCCGCGACGAGGAGTTCGATCCGGCCACCAGCTCACGGACCTTCTCGGTCGTGATGTCCGACTACTCGACGGCCGTGCTCGGACCCCCCGTGACCCGCCGCCTGCACCAGCAGTCGCCGGGCTCCCGGCTGTACATCTACACGCTCAGCCCGGCCCTGGTCGACGGCGCCCCGGAGTCGATGCGCTCGCACGATCTCGTCGTCATTCCGCACGGGTTCCTCAGCGACCTGCCGCACCAGGACATTTACGAGGACGACTGGGTCTGCATCGTCTCCTCCGACAACGAGGAGGTGGGCGACGCGCTGACCGTCGACGCGCTCGTCAAGATGCCGTGGGTGGTCACCTTCCACCAGCGCACGGCGTTCACGACCGCGGTCCAGCAGCTGCGGATGCAGGGCGTCGAGCCCCACGTCGAGATCGTCACCGAGAACTACCTGACCGTCGGTTCGCTCGTCGCCGGCTCGCCCCGCGTGGCTCTGGTGCAGGAGCGTCTCGGGGAGCTGCTGGCGCGGTCGGGTGGAGTCCGAGTGCTGCCGTGCCCATTCGACGCCGACCCGCTGATCGAGACGATCTGGTGGCACCCCATGTACGACACCGACCGCGGGCACCTCTGGCTGCGCGACCTGTTCCGGCAGACGGGCATCGAGATCCAGTAACCCTCGGGGGGAGGTATATCCGTCCATCGGAGAGCCCAGGGAGCGCTCGGTGGATATACCTCCACCGAAAAGGGTGCTAGCGGACGCCGAGCAGGTGCTCCATCGCCAGCTGGTCCACGGCCTCGAGCGCCACGCTGCGGGCGCCGAGGGACTCGAGGTCGACCGGAGCACTGCGCAGCTCGACGAGGTCCTCGCCGGCGTCGAGCGTCGGCCGGCGCAGCTCGCCCACGCCGGCGCGTTCGAGCGCCTCGACCACCTCGGGGTCCTGGCGGAAGGCCCGCACCTTGTCGCGGAGGATGAGGTAGTTGCGCATGCAGGCGCGCGCGGACTCCCAGACCCCGTCGATGGCCTCCGCGCGCGGCGGCTTGTAGTCGAAGTGCAGGAAGCCCTCGTATGCGCGTCCGGTGCCACTTCCGAGGAGCGCGTCGACGGTCCAGAACGCCCCGCGGAGGTTGCCCGCGCCGAAGCGCAGGTCCTGGTCGAAGCGGGGACCGTGCTGGCCGTTGAGGTCGACGTGGAAGAGCTTGTCGTGCCAGAGGGCCTGACTGATCCCGTGGGCGAAGTTGAGGCCAGCCATCTCCTCGTGGCCGACTTCAGGGTTGAGGCCGACCATCTCCGGATGCTCCAGCTCGTGGATAAAGGCGAGGGCGTGACCGATGGTCGGTAGCAGGATGTCGCCCCGCGGCTCGTTCGGCTTCGGCTCGAGCGCGAAGCGGAGAGCGTAGCCCTGGTCACGGACGTAGCCGCAGAGGACGTTGAGCGCCTCGGCGTACCGGTCGAGGGCCGCCTGAACGTCCTTGCTGCCGCCGTGCTCGGCGCCCTCGCGGCCACCCCACAGGACGAAGGTCTCGGCGCCGAGGGAGGCAGCCAGGTCGAGGTTGCGCAGCGCCTTGCCGAGGGCCAGCCGTCGCACCGAACGGTCGTTCGCGGTGAAGGCACCTTCCTTGAAGACGGGGTGCGAGAAGAGGTTCGTCGTGACCATCTCCACGCCCATGCCGGTCTCGTCGAGAGCGGATTGGAACCGTTTCAGGGTCTCGTCCCGCGTTGCGTCGTCGGGGACGAGGTCGTCGTCGTGGAACGTCACGGCGGCGGCCCCCAGCTCGGCGAGCCGGTGGACCGCCTCGACCGGGTCGAGCGGTGGGCGGGAAGCGGGACCGAAGACGTCGACGCCCTGCCAGCCCACGGTCCAGAGGCCGAAGCTGAAGCGGTCGTCGCGGCTGGGTGCAAAGTCGTTCATGCGGCTCCGTCCACTTCCTGCCAGGCGCGGAGCTCGGAGCTCACCGCGACGGCGTCGAGTACTCGTTGGACCTGAAGACCGTCGGCGAACGACGGCGACGGCTGGCGGTCCTCGGCGATGGCCGTCACCAGGTCCACCACCTGGTGACTGAACCCATGCTCGTAGCCGAGCAGGTGGCCGGGCGGCCACCAGGCGGCGACGTAGGGGTGGTCGGGTTCCGTGGCGAGGATGCGCCGGAAGCCGGCCGTCCTGGCGTCCTCGGTGGCGTCGTAGAAGTGCAGGAGGTTCATGTCCTCGAAGTCGAAGGCGAGGCTGCCCGCCGAGCCGTTGATCTCGATCCGGAGCGCGTTCTTACGACCGGTCGCGAACCGCGTCGCCTCGAAGACGCCCATGGCGCCGCTTTCGAACCGCGTCAGGAAGCTCGCCGCGTCGTCGACGGTCACCGGCCCGCGCTCGTCTGACGCGGTGCCCGAGAGGCCGGAATGGCTTGCGGGCAGCGGGCGTTCGGTGACGAACGTTTCCAGCAGGCCCGACACTTCGGCGATCCGGTCGCCGGTGACGAACTGGGTCAGGTCGATGATGTGAGCGCCGATGTCGCCGAGGGCACCGTGCCCGGCCTTCTCTTTGACCATGCGCCACGACAGCGGCGCCTCGGGGTCGGCGATCCAGTCCTGCAGGTATTGGGCGCGCACGTGCCGGATCTGGCCGAGGCGCCCCTGCTCGACGAGCTGGCGGGCAAGACCGATGGCCGGGGCGCGGCGGTACGTGAAGCCGACCATCGCCTTGACGCCGCTCGGCGCGACTGCCTCCGCAGCCGCCGTCATCGCCTCGGCCTCTTCCACGGTGTTCGCGAGTGGCTTCTCGCAAAGGACATGCTTGCCGGCTTCCAACGCTGCCAGCGCGATCTTCGCGTGCGTGTCTCCTGGCGTGCAGATGTCGACGAGGTCGATGTCCTCACGAACGACGACCTTGCGCCAGTCAGTGACCGCCTCGGCCCACCCCAGGCGCTCGGCGGCAGCCTCGGTACGCGCCGGATCGGTCCCGCAGACCACGGCCATCTCCGGCGCGAGCGGCAGGTCGAAGAACCGCGGCGCGCTGCGCCAAGCCTGCGAGTGGGCGGCGCCCATGAAGGCGTGGCCGATCATGGCGACCCGCAGCGGCATGTCCTGTGAGGTCATCGTCCTCAGCTCCTCTTACTCAGTGCGATGCGGTCGTCGCCCGCGCGCGACGGCTCCGGAAGTCGGTCCAGCCCGGCAGGTCCCACGGCCGGGCGAGCGCGTCACGGAGCCTTGTCTCCAGCTCGTCCTGGGCCGGCAGCGGGGCGATCCGTCCGTCCCGCCGGTGGTAGACGCGGCAGCCGAGCGAAGGCGTGACGTCGGCGGGGAAGAGGTCCTGGCCGCCGACCTGGAACGTCGGAGAGCCCGGGAACGACCGGGCGTCCGCCTCGGCGCGGGTGGCGACTCGCACCGCGCGGACGACGACGTCCTCGCGTTCCATGGCGGAGAGGGTGTCCTCGAGGAGGACGGCCGCGTCGTCGTGCGTCGGGCAGCCGTCACTCCAGAGCAGCTCCACCCGCCACTTGATGCTGCACCCGGCTGCGGAGGTCGACGGAAGCGCAACGGCACGCCCGTCGAGGACGGCGTCGAGGGCGTCGCGCACCCAGTGGGCGGACAGAGCGGGTTCGTCGTGGTTCTCGTCCGGGGCGCCGTGATAGCTGAGGACTCCATCGCGATCGAGGACGAAGACCTCAGGGGTTGCCGTCGCGCCGAAGGCGGCGGCCACGGACTGCCCGGCGTCCCGGACGACGACCGACTGGAAGTCGCCGGCCGCGACCCTCCGCTGCAGGGCCTCCGTGCTGTCGGCCGGCTGCGTCGACTCGTCGTTGCTCACCACCTGGACGGTGCGGACCCCGCGCGACTCGTAGTCGCGGGCGAGGTCCTGGATGCGGTCGTGCCACGCCAACGCATACGGGCACCCGCTCGACGTGAACACGACGACCGTCGCCGCGCTGTCGTGCGGGTCGACTGCGACCGCGTCCCCGGACGAGTCCGGAAGGGTGAAGCCAGAAAGGCGGTCCCCGACCGCTGGCCGGTGGCGTGCTGGCGCCGTCGCGTCGGTCATGTGCCACTCCTCACTCGCTGCCGCGCTGCGCGGCAGTCCACCTCCGCCACTCTCGCCGAGTCCGCCGGGTTGGGGCAGACCCGTTCGCCGATACCCGGTATCCGCTCGCTCGATTCGTGGCTCCTCTCCTCATTCCCTCGCGGGGACCGCGACGCCGAGTTCGTCGAGTTCATGTCGGCGGCCCAGCCCGACCTGCTCCGCACGGCTCGCTACCTCACCGGCTCCGACGACCAGGCCGGGGAGCTCACCCAGGACGCGCTGACCCGCGCGTACGCCGCGTGGCCGCGGGTCCGACGCGGGGGGCGGTCGCCTACACGCGACGGATCATGGTCAACCGTCGGCTCGACGGGTGGCGCCGGTCTTCCCGCGAGGAACCACGGAACCCGCTCGAGGGCGGTCTCGACACGTTGGTCTCGGACGGCGGCGCGGCGGAACGTCGAGACGAGGTCGTCCGGATGCTTTCTGCTCTTCCCGAACGGCAACGGAAGGTCGTGGTGTTGCGGTACTACGTCGATCTCAGTGAGCAGCAGGTCGCCGACAGGATGGGCATCTCGATCGGCACGGTGAAGTCCTCGGCTGCACGAGGGCTGGCGGCCCTGCGTTCGCTGACCGTCAGTTCCTACGGGACAGAGTCATGAACACCGACGAGTCCGCCGTCCGCGAGCTGCTCTTGTCCGCCGAACAGCAGCCCGCCCTGCTGAGTACCCGCGAGGTGCTGGCCCAAGGCCGCCGCCGCCTGCGCCGGAGGCAGCTCGGTCCGGTCGTGGGCGTCATGCTGGTCGCGGCGGTTGCGGCGGGAGGGTCGTCACCCAGCTGCGCCACACCGACTCGCGTCACGTCATCGCGTCGATTCCCGTGGTGCCGGGAGCGATCGAGAAGCTCGACGTCGCCGACCTGACGTTCGGAGTCGCCGCCCGCCATTCCCGAACCAACAGCGACCTCTTCCTGGTCGTCTACCTACCCGACGGCGCCGGTGGCTGGCGGGAGGTCTTCGGCGGGGGCAGCATGGATCAGCCTCCCGGACCAACGATCTTCGGCGGCAACACCCAGTTCCCGCGGGTCAGTTTCGCCACGCTGCCCGCCGGGTCCACCTCTATCCGGGCGGTGTTCTCGGCCGACACGGACTCCGTCGTCAACGCCGTCCCGGTGCGCGGCATCGACGGACAGGCCTACGTCGTCGTGGCCGTCGTCACCGCGACTGCCGCGGACGCCGGTCGACTGCGCGGTCTCGCGTGGGTGGACGACCAGGGGCAGCCACAGGAGTACCTGCCGCTGAGCGGATAGCGCCTTGGAGCGCGACCGGCCATACCCGGGACCGAGGCGGGAGAATCGCCGGGTGGACCCGCATGCCTCGCCGCTCGACGAGCTGCTCGGTGCGCTGCCGGGACGGGTGTTGACGGAATCGGCCGAGGTCGCCGCATACTCGACGGACTCATCCCGGGTCAGCGTCGACGGCCTGCCCAGTGCGGTCGTCACCGCCCGGTCCACCGAGGACGTCGCGACTGCGCTGCGTTGGGCCAATCGACACAGCGTCAAGGTGTCGGTCCGCGGGAGCGGTACCGGGCTGAGCGGCGGCGCCGTCGCCTATCCCGAGGGCTTGGTCGTGTCGCTCGCCGCGATGGACGCCATCCTCGGGATCGATCCGGCGAACCGGCTGGCCGACGTCCAGGCCGGCGTCGTCACGGCGGACGTGGACCGGGCCGCCGCCGCATACGGGCTGATGTATGCGCCGGATCCCGCCAGCTACCGGCAGTCGACGATCGGCGGCAACATCGCGACGAACGCCGGGGGACTGCGGTGCGTCAAGTACGGGGTGACCGCCGACAGCATCGCCGGCCTGCAGGTGGTCCTGGCCAACAGTGACGTCATCAGGACCGGCGGACGGACCCGTAAGGATGTCGTCGGCTACGACCTGACCCGGCTTTTCGTCGGGTCAGAGGGCACGTTGGGGGTCGTCACCGCCGCGACGCTCCGGCTCGTGCCTCGGCCGAGCGGCGAGACCGTGACCTTTCGCGCGGTGTTCCCGACGCTGGTCTCGGCAGGGACGGCGGTCACGGCAATCACGGGCTCCGGCGTGCTACCTGAGGTGCTCGAGCTCATGGACCGCCCCAGCGTCGACGCGGTCGAGAGACATTTTCGGACCGGGCTCCGCCTCGACGGCGGCGCCGCCGTCCTCGTCGGGCAGCTGACCGGTCGAGGCGTCCGAGCCGAGTCAGAGGCCGTCACCCGGCTGTGCACCGAGGCGGGGGCGGTCAACGTCGAAGAGGCGGACGGGGATCTCCTCCTCGAGGCGCGCCGCGCCACCGGACCAGCGCTGACCGCCGAGGGCCTGCGCGTCTCCTCGGACGTCGCCGTGCCGATCGCCCGATTGGCGGAGATGTTCGCCGCCATCGATCGGATCAGTCGCGAGGAGGGGGTGCTCATCCCGACCTTCGCCCACGCCGGGGACGGCAACCTCCACCCCTCGGTGCTCGTCGACCCAGCCGATCCTGGGGGGCGCGATTACGGCGAGCGCATTCTCGACCGAGTCAGCGACGCGGCGCTCGCCCTGGGCGGAACGCTGTCGGGAGAACATGGCATCGGCTTGCTCAAGCGCCACGCGCTCCCCAAGCAGCTCGACGCGGCGACGTTGGCGGCCCACCGCCTGGTCAAGGACGCCTTCGACCCACGCCACATCCTGTCGCCGGGGCGGGCGATCTAGGTGAGGTCCCCGCGGACGCGGCCGCCGAGGCCGCCGGTACGGATGATCTCGTCGGCGACATCGACGATCCGGGTCGTGCTGTCCCTGGCGTAGCGCCAGGTCGCCTCGAACGCCATGGCCTCGAACGCCTGGCTCTCCGACCAGCGACGCCGCACCATGAGGATCCCGGTCGCGGTTCCGATGCGGCGGTTCCGGCCGAGCAGCTCTGCGAGGTACTCGGCTCGGTCCTGAGCGTGGACTTGCTCCAGGGCGGCGGCCGCGTGGGCCGCCAGGACCGTGCCGAGCGCCTGGTCTTCGTCCTGGAACGCGTCT
>JBKPQA010000029.1:0-2955 GCA_046733835.1 Actinomycetota bacterium | reverse complement strand
ACCCCGCCCTTGTGCCCTTATCGGGCGCTTGGCAGGGTGGGGGAGTGAGCAAAGGCGCTGCGAAAACCGAGTCATCCCCTGCGCCCCAGCCCCGGACCCCCGAGGACATCCGCAACGTCGTCCTCGTCGGTCCGGGCGGAGCCGGCAAGTCCACACTGTTCGACCATCTCGTCGCGGCCCGGGTGCCAGGACGACGTCCACATGAGGGTGAACGCGACCGCTCCGTCGGCCTGGCCGTCGCCTCGTTCGAGAGCAACGGGCTGACGATCAACCTCATCGACGCCCCGGGCTTTCCCGATTTCGTCGGCGAGCTCCGCGCGGGCCTCCGTGCCGCCGACGCGGCGATCTTCGTCATCTCGGCGGCCGACGACATCGACGGCGCGACCGCGCTGCTTTGGCAGGAGCTCGCCGCGATCGGCGTGCCGCGGGCCGTCGCCGTCAGCAAGCTCGACATGCCGCGGTCGGACTACGACGACACCATTGCCCGGTGCCAGCGGGCGTTCGGCGACGCGCAGGCGCTCTACCTCCCGGTTCACAACGCCGACAAGGCCGTGATCGGGTCGATGGGGCTGCTCAGCCAACGCGTGTTCGACTCGTCGAGCGGCTCCCGCGTCGAGCGTGACCCCTCGGCCGACGAGGCCGCCGCCATCGAGGAGCGGCGCGGGCCGCTGATCGAGGCGATCATCGAGGAGTCCGAGGACGACACCCTTCTCGACCGGTACCTCGAGGGCGAGGACATCTCGACCGAGACGGTCATCGAGGACCTCAAGACGGCCGTCGCCAAGGCCACCTTCTTCCCCTTGGTCCCCATCTCGCCGGGCACCGGCGTCGGCCTGGAAGAGGTGCTGGAGGTCATCGAGCAGTGCTTCCCGTCCCCCGCGAATCGGCCCGTGCCGACTGCGTACAGTCCGGTCGGCGCCACCCTCCCACCGCTCAGCTGCGACCCCGACGGCCCATTGGTGGCCGAGGTGATCCGGACCACCAGCGACCCCTACGTCGGACGCCTCTCGCTGGTCCGGGTGTTCTCCGGCACCCTGCGCGCCGACGAGGTCGTCCACGTCTCGGGGCACCTCGGCGAGTTCGTCGAGCGGCGGGGAGGCATCGCGGTCGAGGGCCACACCGACCACGATCACGACGAGCGTGTCGGCCCGCTCAGCTCGCCGCTCGACGACGCGGCACGGCCGACCAACCGCGGCATCGCCGGCGAGGTCGTGCTGGTCAGCAAACTTACGCACGCTGAGACGTCGGACACGCTGTCGGCCAAGGACCGGCCAGCGCTCATCGAACCGTGGGTACTGCCAGAACCGTTGCTGCCAATCGCGATTCACGCGTCGAATAAGCGCGACGAGGACAAGCTCGCCGGTGCGTTGCAGCGGCTTGTCGCCGAGGACGTGACGATGCGGATGGAGCACAACCCGGAAACGCATCAGGTAGTGCTCTGGACGATGGGCCAGGCCCACGTGGAAGAGATCCTGAGCCGGCTGCGGGACCGCTACGGCGTCGAGGTCGAGGCCGAGCCGTTCCGGACGGCGCTCCGGGAGACCTTCGTCCGCAAGTGCACAGTGCAGGGGCGGCACGTCAAGCAGAGCGGTGGCCACGGCCAGTATGCGGTGTGCCAGATCGAGATCGAACCGCTCGACCGCGGGTCCGGCATCGAGTTCGTCGACAAGGTGGTCGGCGGCGCGGTGCCGCGCCAGTTCATCCCGTCGGTGGAGAAGGGAGCGCGGGCCCAGCTGGAGAAGGGCGTCCTCTCCGGATATCCCGTGGTGGACGTGCGAATCACGCTCTTCGACGGCAAGGCCCACTCGGTCGACTCGTCGGACATGGCCTTCCAGACGGCGGCGGCGATCGCGCTCAAGGAGGCGGCCAACGAGGCGACGGTTTCGCTGTTGGAGCCGATCGACAAGGTGGACATCACCGTCGACGACGACTACGTGGGTTCGGTGATGTCCGACCTGCGCGGTCGTCGCGGTGCGGTGCTCGGGACTGAGCCGGCCGAGGTGTCCGGACGGACGGTGGTGCATGCCGAGGTGCCGCAGGTGGAGCTGTCGCGGTATCCGATTGACCTCCGGTCGGTCTCGCACGGGACGGGGCTGTTCACCCGGTCGCTGCTCCGGTACGACTACATGCCTGCCGAGCTGGCCAAGAACCAGAAGGTCAACGCCTAGCCGGTCCTCGTTGCAGGGTTGTCGCCCCGTCTCTTCCGCGACTTGACGCCGCCTCCAGCGACATGACGCGGGTTGCAACAGGCGTCAACTCGCTCGACGCTGCGTCGAGTCGCGAATGGGTGGCGACGTCGCGATCACGTCACTCCTTCAACCCGGCTCGGAGCGTGTGGCGGCGCCGCGCCGCGAAGTAGCCGCCGCATACCGGCGGGCCTGGACACGCAGCGCGTCCACCAGCTCCGGCGGCTCGGTGACGTGGAAGTCGAGTCCCAGCATGCCGATCCAGACGGCCACGACCTCGACGCTGTCACCGCCGGTCACGAGGACACAGTGCGCGTCGTCGACCGCCTCCACCACCCCGACGGTCGGGTTGATCCGGCTGAGCACGTCGTCGGCCGACGCGTCGACGAGGATGCGCGCGTGCACTGCCCACCCCGCGAACGCCACCTCGCGCAACACGAACGACGTGTAGTCCTCTCCTGGCAGCCCCACGGGCGAAAAGCGCCGACCCCCAGGCGTTTTCAACGTCATCCAGTCAACGCGGTACGGAGCCCACGAGTCGGTATGCGGGTCGCGGGCGACGAGGTACCACCGCCGCTGCCACGACACCAGCCGGTACGGCTCGACCTGCCGGCGGTCGGTCGGTTCGCTGCCGCGGTAGTCGAAGCGGACCTCGACTCGGTCGCGAATCGCCGCGGCCAGCGCCGTGATGAGCGCCGAGTCCACGACCGGGTCGTCGACGTTGGACCCGGTGTTCTCCGGGCCCTTCAACACCGCCTGGTGCATCGCT
>JBKPQA010000028.1:0-10873 GCA_046733835.1 Actinomycetota bacterium | reverse complement strand
AAAGACACGTCGGTTAGAGTTCGCGGGCAAGGACCACTCCGCCTTCGGCGCCTGACGTCCTCGGGCCACGCGAGGGGCATCGGCATGACGCTGTTCCAGCTCCCCACTTGGGCTCTCGCCCTGGCCCTGTTCGCCATCGTGATCGGGGCGACCGTCGTCGGGCATCTCGTCGGGCGGTCGGTGCGGAACCGCTCGAAACGGCTTCGCGAGCCCTTCGGCGTGATCCAAGCCGCGATGCTCGGGTTCATGGCGCTGGTCGTCGCCTTCGGACTCAGTCTGGCCGTGGGGCGGTACGAGAACCGGCGGGCCGCCGTGGTGGAGGAGGCGAACACGCTCGGGACCGCATACCGACTCGCGCAGACCATCGCCGAGCCGAACCGGACCTCGTCGCTCGACCTGCTGCGGCAGCTCACCGACCTGAGGATCGAGATCGCCCAGACGGTGCCGGGGTCGCCGGAGCAATCGGATGCAATCGCGCGAAGTGACCAGGTCCAGCGCGCGCTGTGGGACCAAGCCGGACAGGCGGTCACCAAGGACCCGGTCCGCTCCGGTCCCCGGCTCTACGTCGAGAGCCTGAATACGACGATCGAAGCCCAGTCGACGCGGATCTACGGGCTCGGCAACCGGGTGCCGACGCCGGTCCTACTGCTCGAGATCTTGGGTGCGGCCATCGCGCTCGGGCTGCTGGCGTTGCATCTTGGGACGCTGGGTCGTGGCCCGGCGATCGCCATGCTGGCGGCGGTGCTCGTCGGGTCGACCCTCTTCATCACCTTCGACCTCGACCGACCGGTTCGCGGGCTGATCAACGTCCCGGCCGACCCCTTGACCAACCTGCGCGCCTCGATGGCGGACCCGGCCGCGTTCGGCGGGCCGAGCTGACTCCCGAGTACGAGCGTCACGTCGGCGGACTCGCGGTGGCGTACTGCGGCCGCCCGCTGGGCCGATAGGTCTGAATGGTCAGGCCGCTCGGGGTCGAGCGTGTTTCGACGAGATCGAGCGCGATGTCGGGGCCGGTGTCGGGGAACAGCCGGGTGCCCTGGCCGACGACGACCGGGTAGATGACCAGGTCTAGCTGGTCGACCAGGTTGTCCGCGAGCAGCGACCGCACGAGGACGCCGCTGCCCGGCACCAGCAGCTCACCGGCTCCCTGCGACTTGATGTCCTCGACGGCGGAGGCGACGTCGCCGCTGATGACCTTGGTACTAGCCCACGTTGGGTCGGTGAGACTCGTCGACACGACGTACTTCGGCCGGCTGTTCAGCGCGGCGCCGATCGGGCTGGCGCTCATCTCGGGGATCGAGCCCCACGAGCCGGCGAAGATCTCGTAGGTCCGCCGGCCGAACAGGAACGCGGCCGCGCGCCCATACACGTCGATGAGATAGGCCTCGCCCTCCGAATCAAGAAGCGGCATGGCCCAGCCACCGCGCTCGAATCCGTCCCTGCGGTCCTCGTCCGCCCCGCCGAGTCCCTGCATCACTCCATCGACGGAGACGTTGGTGGTGACCGTAAGCCTCATTGTTCAGGTCCCTTCTCGCGACCCGGTGCCCTCGGCTGATCCGTCAGCCGTGGAGGGTCGGCCGGTAGATGAGCTCCTGGATGTGGCCGTCGAGCGTGCGGCGCTCGACCAGTTCCAGGTCGAAGTCGGCCGCTCCCTGGAAGATCGGGTCGAGGCCGGTCTGACCGGTGATGACCGGGAAGACAGTGACCTGGACGTGGTCGACCAGTCCGGCGGCCATGAGGGCCCGGTTCATCGACAGGCTGCCGTGTGAGCGCAACGGCACCCCGGACTCCTCCTTGAGGCGAGCGACCACCTCGACGGCGTCGCCGCTGGCGACCTTGGCGTCCGGCCAGTCCAAGGGTTCCTGCAGCGTCGTCGAGACCACTGTGGCCGGCATGTCGCGCATCCGGGTGACCCAGGCATCGCGCACATCGGAGTCCTCGGTACTTGACGCCAGCATGTCGACGAAGAGCCGAAACGTGTTAGCCCCGAAGACCATCCGCTGCTCGGTGTCGAACAGCGCCAGCCGGTGATCGAGTAGTTCGGGGCCTTGCTTGCCCCAGTAACCGGTCCAATCACCGCCCGCGGCGCCGAAGCCGTCGAAGCTGGAGAAGACGTCGAAGGTGTACGTAGCGGTCATGCGCAGACAGACTCGCACCCTCGGCCAAACTCATCGCCTGAACGCTGAGCGCCGATCGCCGGCATAAATCCGATGCCGCTACTGATACGGCGCGGAGCGCCGCTGAGACACGGTCTGGCTCGAGCGACGGCGAGCGGTCTGGCGGGCCTCGTCACGGTCCCTGGAGGAGACCCGTGCGCGTCGGAGCGACGCCTTGGTGACCGACGACCCGTCCAGCGGTGAACGCAGCCGGCCATTGAGCACGTCATCCATCAAACTCGTGATCTCTGCCGATGGCGCCAACCCGTACGAATGGCGCAGCCGAGCGGCCAACCGCCGGTAGTGATTGATCGCGGCAAGCCGGTCACCGTCGGCAAGAAGCGCGCGGAGCAGCGCCGCGTGCGACGGTTCGCGCAACGGATCGAGGCGGATCGCTCGGAGGGCGGCGTCGATGGCGTCGCCCGGCCGTCCAGCCTCCAGGCTGGCGTCCACGACATGGTCGAGCAGGTGAAGCTCGAGCTGGCGGACCCGTTCCCGTTCGACTTCGACCCACTCCTCGGTCCAACCGGGAAGCAGCTCCAGGTCGAACCCCGGAACCGGTCCGTCAAAACGACCCTCACGGACCTCGAGCGCTGCCGCCTGTAGGGCTTCCACGTCGATGTCCACCCCGTCGGCGATGCTCAGTGAGCTGCCAGAGGATGCGACGATGGGTGCAACCGAGCCCAGCCGGGACAAGGTCGACCGGAGGTTGACCCGGGCGTGGAAGCCCTGGGCATCAGGCCACAACGTGGCCGCCACATGGTGGCGATGGACCGGATGTCCCTGAACGATCAGGTACACCGCCACCCGTTGACCCGGCAAGGGCACATGCACTACTCCTTGCGGGCCTTCGACGCTGAAGCCGCCGAGAAGCCGAACTGTCCATCCTGATGCCGCGCCATCGGAACTATTCATGTCGCTCTCCCCAAAAGCGTTCAGGCCTGTCCATCTTGCTGAATGAGTTGTGTGAATAGCCATGCCTGTCAACGCAAAGGGCCACAGATCCACAGAATGCATGCACGCCAGACAGTGGGTCCGCTTTTCCTTTGTTCCAGGAAAGCAGATCAGAACGCCCGTCAGGTCCGTTTTGGGCACCTTTCAGTAAGACAGCAGCGGGCACGCATCCGGCGGTGACTGGCTCCGAGCCAGCCGTGTCGGGTCTTGCGGGTCCGACAGTCAGCCGCGCCCGACCACCTCGCCGACCGTGTACCGACCGTCGTTCTCCGTGACCCGCACGCCGTCGCCCTTCCCGAGCGGCGCCACGACCGAACCGGTAAGGCCCAGGATCGCCGCCTCGTTGGTGGGTGAGTGGCCAACGACCAGCGCATGCCCACCATCCGGCAGCCGTTCGAAGACTCGCTTCAGTGCCTGTCCTAGGAGGACCGACTCATGATCGACGAGGTCGGCGTCACGCTCTCGGATGTCTTCGAGGTCGGCGCCCCGTCCGGCCGCCTTCGCTGCGTCGCGCCAGCGGTCCTCGACGGAGGAACGCAAACTAGGCTCCTCGAGGATCGGGACGTCCCCCTGGTTGGCGGCACGGCGAAGGATCTCCAGCATGTGCGTCGCCCGCGAGGCGCCGGTGGACACGAACAGGTTGTAGGGCGGCGTGAGCTGCTCACGGGCGACCTTCTCGGCCGCCTGCACGCCTTCCGCCGTGAGTGCGTCTCCGTCGTTGTCCGTGTGCCGGAAGAGATCGACCGTCCTCATGGCTCCTCCTCGAGTGGCCACCGCGCGGCGTCCGCGGGCCGTGCCGCAACGGATGAGCTACCCAGCAGGACTGATCAGAAACCGCCGGCCGCCGACGCCCAGAACGTCTTGCCGGTATGCGATCACGCGCCGAGCCGGTATGCGAATGAGCTCACCGGATCCTGGCGAAGTCGGATAAGCCGCCGAACAGCTAATGCAACGTTTTCGCCGTGATGGAAAGGACGGCACCGCCGGGCGCGAGGCGTCACCATGGGTCATGGCCGTCGCCACCACGATCCAATCGGCGCTCGTCTTCGGCCCGCCCTTGATCGACCGCGCGACGGCCGGACGCCGGTAGGAGCCGCCGATGGTCACCTACGTCCTGACCACCGACGTCCTGGGCAACACGCGGTTCTCCTTCTCACCGTTGGCGGAGGCCACGCTGAGTCTGCGCCTGCTCGGCTGTCCGCATCCGACCCACATCCACGCCCCATGGTTGCGAGAGGTCCGCAACCGGCTCGAGGGCGTCGATCTCGAGCTCCTGCTCGCGGTCGCTCCGTCCGGGAAATGGGTCGCCGACTGTCTTATGCCGGTGTCGACCGGCCCGCAGGTGACCATCGAGGAGCAGCTGGAGAAGCTCGCCCAGACGTCAGCGGACGAGATGGGGCGGGACCTGGTCGAGGTGTGGCAGGACGAACCGACCGTGCCCCGTCGGGTCCGGGAGCTCGTCCGCTCTGGTTCGCGCGGACCGCAGCAGCTCGCCGGGGCCCTGTGGGACTACTGGGATGCCGCGCTGGAACCGTTCTGGAGCCGGATCTGCGCGGTCCTGGAGGACGACGTGTTTTACCGCGTAGCCGCGCAGATGAACAGCGGTCTCTTCGCCCTGCTCGAGGACCTGCATCCCGAGGTGAGTCTGGAAGGTGACCTCCTGCACGTCGACAAGCCGCACCACACCAGCGCCACCTACTACGGCCGCGAGATGGACCTGACTCCGTCGGTGTTCGCGTGGCCGGGGCTGATCCTTCGCGATGGGACGGGCGACCGGTTCGGCCTCACCTACGCCGCCCGCGGCGTCGCCCGGGTGTGGGAAGGACTTCGCGTCATGAACCAGATCGACGACGACCCACTCGCGGCGCTCCTGGGCCGGACCCGGGCGACCATCCTCGAGATGACCAGTGTGCCCATGTCGACCACCCAGATCGCACGCGAGCTGGGTCAGAGCCCCGGATCGGTGAGCCAGCACCTCTCCGTGCTCCGCGGAAGCGGACTGGTCGTCAGCCGGCGGTCCGGCCGTTCGGTCCTCTACTCGCAGACCTCCCTGGCGCGGTCGATGATCGCCGCCCAGGACGTCGTCCGCCCGGGTTCGGTACGAGCACTGCCAGCGGCTCGAATGCGTCGATGAGCCCGCCGCCACGCGACGACCGGTGTCGGTGGTCGGGTGCAGGGTCTCCTGCATGACCGCGACTGCCCGCCTCGACCTGGCCATCTTCGACGCCCCTGACCTCGCGCGCATCGGCTCGTTCTACGCCGCGCTGACTGGATGGGAGATCGTCCGCGACGACGTCGAGCGATACGGGTTGCGGGCTCCCGACGGACAGGAGGTCGAGTTCCAGCTCGCGCCGGACCACGTCGCTCCGCAGTGGCCAGGACAGGAGCATCCTCAGCAGATCCACCTCGATCTCCAGGTCGACGGCCACGAGGCCGCCGCCGAGCGCGCGATGTCGCTCGGCGCGTCCCGGCTCGGTCAGGGAGACACCTGGGTGACCCTCGCGGATCCGGCCGGCCACCCGTTCGACCTGTGCCAGGCGGAAGGCGTGGGTCCTGCCATGAAGCTGTTCGCGGTGACCCTCGACTGTCCCGACGCGTCGTCCCTCGCCGGGTTCTACGCCGCGCTGACCGGGATGGAGGTCACGTACGACGGCGAAGGGGGTGCGCTCATCTCGGGCGACGGTCGGAGCCTGATGTTCCAAGCGGTCGGCGACTACAGCGCACCGCGGTGGCCCGACCCTGCCTACCCTCAGCAGGCCCATCTCGACCTGCTCGTACGAAACCTTGACGATGGCGAGGCTTGCGCCGTCGAGCTCGGGGCGACCCGGCTGGAGGGCGGCGACGAACGGTTCCGCGTCTTTGCGGACCCGGCCGGCCACCCGTTCTGCCTTGTGGGCTGACGGACGCGACCTGGTCGTTAGTCGTCAGACGCCGTACTCCGCCTGGATGCGACCGTCCGTGGCCGCCTGCTGCCGCTTAGATCCGCACGGAACGCACGAGACGCGCTGACGACCACGAACGCCGCACCACGGCCGGTCTGATCCGCGTCGCGGCGCCCGTCGCCTCCGGCATGCTGACCACCGTGCCGACGACGCGACCGCAGCAGACGGCCGTGCTCCTCAGCTTCGTTCTCGTCTCGTTCGCGGCGAACTCGCTCGTGACTCGGTACGTCGTGGCGAACCGGCTGCTGGACGCATACCTGCTCACCGTCGTCCGGTTCGTTGCGGGCGCAGTGGCCCTCCTGGTGCTGACCCTCGCCCGCGGTGATCGACCTCGCATCACTCGCGCCAATCTCTGGCCGGCGTTCTCGCTCGGCGTCTATGCCGTGTGCATCTCGTTCGGCTACGAGCACATCGGAGCCGCGGCTGGGACGTTCGTCTTCTACGCGACGGTCCTCGCCGGGCTGGTGGCTTACGACTTCGCGACTCGCACACCGGTGCCGAGGGCTCGGGCGGTGGGGGCGCTGGTTTCCCTCGCCGGCGTCGGGGTTCTGACCGCCCCGGCGGCCGGCGACGTCACGCTGCTTGGTGTGCTTCTCCTCACCGTCACCGGCGCAACCTGGGCGCTCTACACAGCGGCCGGTCGCACCGGGACGGATCCACAAACGGCCACGACGGGCAACTTCATCGTGCTGGCCGTCGCCCTGCTGGTCCCGGTCGGCGTCACGGTCTCCGGCGGCCCGACGGTGACGATTACCGGACTGGTCCTCGGGGCGGTCATGGGCTCCGTGACCACCGCACTCTCCTATGTGGCGTGGTATGCGTGCCAGCGCCGGATGTCCGCGACGACCGCGGGCACGGTGCAGTTGGTGATTCCGATCCTCGCGGCGGCCGGCGCCCTGCTGCTTCTCGGTGAGCGCGTCACCGTGCTCTTCGTTGTCGCCGCGCTGCTCGTGTTCGGCGGGCTCTGGATCGGCCGCCCGCGCTAGGCGCCGGTGACGGGGCATTAGCCGGCCACCCCGCGCCGTTTTCGCGTGGCTGCCTTTCGGAGGACCGGTGTTAGCGTTTCCTGAGTGGTTCCCGCTTCCAACCCGGGTGTCAGGGACCGTGAGTACGGAGCGGCGGATGCTGAACGACGTTCGCGACATCGACGACGCCGGGCGCGACCATGAGCTCACCGCCGCGGCCGACTTCGCGACGATGGCCCGTGAGCTCCAGTCGCACGCGTCGGAGCGGGGCACGCTCCAGGCGGTGTGTGAGCTGGCCAAGGAGCTGCTCAAGGCGGACCATGCCGGCTTTACGACGGTGAAGTACGGGCGCTTTCGCACCGTCGTCAGCACCAGCGAGGTGCCGCAGGCAGTAGACCAGATCCAGTACGAGCTGGACGAGGGTCCGTGCGTCGACGCCATCGAGGAGAACACGACGTTTTGCAGCGACGACGTGGGCGCGGACAACCGGTGGCCACGTTTCGGGCCCCAGGCGGCCGAGCGGACCGGGATCCGTAGCATGCTGTCGCACCGGGTCTTCGTCGAAGGCGACATTTTGGGTGCCTTGAACCTGTATGCGGCGCGGCCGGCGGCGTTCGGCGAGGAGCAGCGGGCGATGGGCGCCGTGTTCGCGACCCACGCTGCGCTGGCCATGCAAGCAGTGCGGGCGCAGGACCGGGCCCGGCACCTGGCCGTCGCCCTGGAGAGCAACCGCCGGATCGGCACCGCGATCGGCGTCCTCATGGTCCGGCACCAATGGCGCGAGAAGGAGGCGTTCGACGCGATGCGCAAGTACAGCCAGGACAACAACGTGCGGCTGGCCGACGTGGCCGAGCGCGTCGTCCTCACCGGCGCCCTCGGCGGGTAACCGCCGCACACCTGGTCGCCCCCCTACGAAGTCGTCCAGCCGCCATTCGACGGGATCATCCACGGCAGGGCAAAGGAGCTGGGCATGGTGCAGGTGAACCTCGCCAAGGGGCTCGACCGGTCGTACCAGGACAAGAGCCTCGCCGAGATCCTGGCGGCGCCGCCGTCCGCGCTCGCCGGTTTGACCCGCGAGCACGACGCCGTCCTCAAGGAGAGCTTCGGGATCGACACGGTGGGTGAGCTGGATCGAACAAGTACTTCGCGCTCGCCGGCGTCCTCGTCGCGCTCGCGAACAAGGAAGGCTGCCCGGCCGCATACCCCTCGGCATCCCCCTGGACAGCGAGAGGGCCGCTCCCGACGGGAGCGGCCCTCTTACGGCGTGCTGCAGTATGCGGAGGGTCAGGCCGGCTGGCGAATCGCCGACACGTCGAACTCGAGGGTGACCTTCTCAGAGACGAGCACGCCTCCAGCCTCGAGAGCGGCGTTCCACTTCAGGCCCCAGTCGCCGCGGTTGATCGTGACGCTGCCCTCGAAGCCGACCCGCTCGTTGCCGAAGGGGTCGGTTGCGGCACCGGTCTCCTCGAAGACCACCGTGATGGGCTTGGTGACGTCGTTGATGCTCAGGTCACCAGTGATCGTCCAGTCGGTGCCGTCCCGCTTCACATCGGTGGAGACGAAACGGATCTCGGGGTAGGTCTCGACGTCGAAGAAGTCGGCGCTGCGCAGGTGTCCATCGCGCTGGGCGTTGCCGGTGGTGAGGCTGGCGGACTGGATCGTCACCCGAACGCTGGAGTTCGCCGGGTTCTCGGCGTCGACGTGCGCAAGGCCCTCGAACTCCTGGAAGGCCCCGCGGACCTTCGTCACCATCGCGTGGCGTGCGGAAAAGCCGATGCGGGTGTGCGCCGGGTCAAGGATGTACTCGCCGGAGATGCCGGCCGGCGACGGGGTCGAGGCGAGTGTTTCCGGAATGCTGGTGGGGATCTCGGTGGAGGTCATGGGGTTCCCTTCTCGAGTAGATGGGTTGGTTGAACGTTCAACAAGCATCATGCCGGATGCATTCCGCCTCCCTTTTCACGTCTCACTACGCGGGCAGAATGCGGGTATGCCGCCCTCCCGACTTGTCGCCCAGGCTGACCTGGACGTCCTGGTCGCACGGGTGCTGTCGCTTCTCGCGACCGCCACCGGCCGAGTGACCATCGGGGTGGCGGGTGCTCCCGGAGCAGGGAAGACCACGCTCGCGGAGGACCTCGTGGCGACGCTGAGTGACGTCTTGGCCGAGCCGGGCGGTGTGGGTGGTCCGCAGGTCGCGCACCTCCCCATGGACGGGTACCACCTGGCCGACGTCCAGCTCGACGCCCTCGGTTTACGGGATCGGAAGGGTGCGCCCGAGACCTTCGACGGTCATGGATACCTCGCTACGTTGGCGCGGCTCCGGTCCGGCGATCCCGCGACGGTCTTTGTGCCCGGCTTCGAACGGGTCCTCGAACAACCCATTGCGGCCGCCATCGCGATCCCGGCATCCGTTCGGGTCGTGGTCAGTGAGGGCAACTACCTGCTGCTGCAGGACGATCCCTGGCCGCGGGTCCGCGCCCTCTTCGACGAGATCTGGTTCGTCGATCTCGCCGACCGCGAGCGGGTCCGCCGCCTGGTGGCTCGGCATACGGAGTTCGGCAAGGAGGAGAAGGCCGCGCAGGCCTGGGCGTTGGGCCCTGACCAGGCCAATGCGGACCGCATCCTCGCGTCTCGGGACGGTGCGGACCTCATCATCGTGGCGCCCGGCTGAGACTGCTGAGGCGCATGGGGCGTTGACGCGTTACCGTCAGGCGATCACACTCGAAGCGCAACATCCTTCTCAGCTCCGGTAAGGGCAGCGTCATGGCCGATGGTGACGGCGGCAGTTCAGCGGCGGGGATTGCCGTGATCGTGGCGGTCCTCATCGGCTTCGCCGCCGGTGGACGGTCGGTGACTGACACCACGACAACGACGAACTCCGGCTCCACCACCACCTCGAGCTCCAGCTCCAGCTCCGGTTCCACCACGACGGTCCGTTCCAGCAACACGGTGGTCACCACCAGTACGACGGAGGCCCCGCCGCCCCTGGCGAGCTGCCCGGGGCGTGTCGTACGGGAGACCAGCGAGAACGGCATCACGCTGAAGCTCTATTACGACGAACAGGCGGGGGGCGTCAACTGCGTATCAGCGGTGCACAACGGAGCGGTGACGCCGCCTGGTTACCTCAAGACCGAGCTTCGCTTCGCCACCTCCGCCGGCACCGCGTGGCCCGTGTATGCGACGCAAGTTGGGGCCCCGGGGGCCGCTGAAGTCTCTGGCGTCTATCTCATCCGGACGAACGACCGTTGCGTGACGGCGGTGGCGACGTACTACCCGTCCGGCTCCGGCGGATCGAGCACCAGCGCGACCCTGACGAGGGTCGCCTGCGGCTGACCGATTCGGGCGGTCTCGAGGGCCGGTTCACGCGGCATACTCGGTTCATGGCCGACGACGCCCCTGCCACTCTGTCGCATACCGCTGGTGAGACGGACGTGCCGCTCATCGAGCAGACGATCGGGGACAACTTCGACGCGACGGTGGCCCGCTTTGCCGACAGGGAGGCGCTTGTCGACGTCGAGCAGGGGGCCCGCTGGACGTGGAATGAGCTCCAGCGGGATGTGAACCTGGCGGCCCGCGGCTTGCTCGCCGCCGGCATCGAGAAGGGCGACCGGGTGGGGATCTGGGCGCCGAACTGCGCCGAGTGGACTCTCGTCCAATTCGCCACGGCGAAGATCGGCGCGATCCTCGTGACGATCAATCCGGCGTACCGCACTCACGAGCTGAAGTACGTGCTGGGCCAGGCGGGCATCCGGATGATCGTGGCGGCGACGTCGTTCAAGACCAGCGACTACGCCGCGATGATCGAGGAAGTCCGGGACGAGCTACCGGGCCTGGAGCAGGTTGTCCTGATCGGCACGGA
>JBKPQA010000027.1:0-3373 GCA_046733835.1 Actinomycetota bacterium | reverse complement strand
TTCGCTGCACGGGTGAAGGACTGATCAGCGCGGCCCAGTCGCCACCCGGAGTGCGTTCCCACCAGGGCCCGTCGGTCTCGGACTGCACACCGGAGGTATGCGTCAGGAGCTGCGCGATCGTCGCGCGGCCGAAGGCGGTGCCGGGCACGTGGTCCTCGAACCGGTCGTCGAGTTCCAGGCGACCCGCGTCGCGAAGCCGCATGACGCATACCCCGACGAACGTCTTGGTGATCGACCCGATCCGGTACTGCGTGTCCGCGTCGGCCAGGGCGCCGTCCGCGCGCCCGTCCACCGTGCCTCGGGAGTCGGTCCACACCAGCTCACCGGCCCGGACGATGCCGGCCGACACCGACGGCATCCGTCCCTTC
This sequence comes from Actinomycetota bacterium, assembly GCA_046733835.1. Classification (GTDB taxonomy): domain Bacteria; phylum Actinomycetota; class Actinomycetes; order Actinomycetales; family Dermatophilaceae; genus Lapillicoccus. The sequence goes on along the minus strand of JBKPQA010000027.1, from coordinate 3,005 downwards.
CGCTGCTCGACGGCCAGGCGCGTGGACAGCTCCCGCGCGGTCGCCGGCTCGAGGGACACGTCAGTCGGGGCTAGCGCGTCGAGGCCCGGGCGGTCGCGGTCGAACCAGTCGACCGGGCGGCGGCGGTCTTCTTGGCTGCCGACTTCTTCGCAGTCGTCCTCTTCGCTGCCGTCTTCTTGGCGGTCCGCTTGCGAGTCGTCGGACCCTTCGCCCGCTTTTCGGCCAGCAGCTCGAACCCGCGCTCCGGCGTGATGGCCTGCGGGTCGTCGCCTCGCCGGAGCGTCGCGTTGGTCTCGCCGTCGGTCACGTAAGGCCCGAACCGGCCGTCCTTCACGACTACCGCCTTGCCGGACACGGGATCGGTTCCGAGTTCCTTGAGTGGTGCAGCGGCCGCCGCCCGCCCGCGCTGCTTGGGTTCGGCGTAGATCGCGAGCGCCTCGTCAAGGGTGATGTCGAAGAGCTGCTGCTCGGTGGCGAGCGACCGCGAGTCGGTGCCCTTCTTGAGGTACGGCCCGTACCGGCCGTTCTGCGCGGTGATCTCGACCTCTCGTCCGTCGTCCTCGGTCACCGTCCCGACCACGCGCGGCAGCGACAGCAGCCTCAGCGCCGTGTCGAGGTCGATCGTGGCCAGATCCATGTCCTTGAACAGCGAGGCGGTACGCGGCTTGGCCTTGGCCGCTGCCCTTCCGCGCCTGGGCGCGTCCTCCTCGGGCTCGGGCAGAATCTCGGTGACGTACGGTCCGTACCGCCCAGCCTTGGCCACGATGTCGTTGTTGGACAAGGGGTCTCGGCCGAGGATGCGGCCGTCGTCGGCGGCCGCGTCCAGCAGTTCCCGCGCCTTGGCCGGCGTCATTTCGTCCGGGGCGACGTCGTCGTTGATCGTGGCGCGTCGCGGGGTTTCTGAGATCGCGTGAGCACCGTCCAGCAGGACCTCACCGCTGGCCGGATCCACGCCGGCTGGTGACGTCTCCTCCACATAAGGCCCGTAGCGCCCGACACGAACGACCATGCCGTCGCCGAGTGGGATCGTCGAGATCTCCCGAGCGTCGATCTCGCCGAGGTCGTCGACGAGGTGTTTGAGCCCCTCGGCGGAGGTCGCCTCGTCGCCGAAGTAGAACCGGTGGAGCCAGGCCACCCGGTGCTCGTCGCCGTTGGCGATGCGGTCGAGGTCCTCCTCCATTGTGGCCGTGAAGTCGTAGTCGACCAGCCGCGGGAAGTGCTCCTCGAGCAGCCGCGTCACGGCGAACGCAAGCCAAGTCGGGACGAGCGCCGAGCCCCGGGTGCCCACGTAGCCACGGTCCTGGATCGTGCCCATGATCGACGCATACGTCGACGGGCGGCCAATCCCCTTCTCCTCCATGGCTTTCACGAGAGTCGCCTCGGTGTAGCGCGGGGGCGGCTGCGTTTCGTGGCCCTCGGCGTCGGCGCGGATCACCACGAGCGGAGTTCCCTCACCCAGGCGAGGCAGCCGACGCTCCTCCTCGGCGATCTCCTTTCGCTTCTTGGGCCCGGTTTCGTCGTGGCCCTCCTCGTACGCGGCCAGGAACCCCCGGAAGGTGATGACGGTGCCGCTGACCGTGAACTCCGCGGACCGGGCGACCTCGGCTCCACCCAAGGTGGCCGTCAGCTTGACGGTGGCGGTCGAGCCCGTGGCGTCGGACATCTGTGAGGCGACGGTCCGCTTCCAGATCAGCTCGTAGAGCGCGAACTCCTCGCCGCGCAGCTCTCCGGCGACTTGCGCCGGCGTGCGGAACCGGTCGCCAGCCGGCCGAATCGCCTCGTGGGCCTCCTGCGCGTTCTTGACCTTGCCCGCATACCGGCGCGGTTCCGTAGGCACGTAGTCGGCGCCATAGAGGTCGCGCGCCTGGCTGCGCGCCGCCGTGATTGCGCTCTCCGACAAGGTGATCGAGTCGGTGCGCATGTAGGTGATGTAGCCGTTCTCGTAGAGCCGCTGCGCGACGCGCATCGCGTTCTTCGAGGACAGCCGCAACTTGCGCGAGGCCTCCTGCTGAAGCGTCGACGTCGTGAAGGGTGCGGCCGGACGACGCGTGTAGGGCTTCTCCTGGACGCTCGTCACGACGACCGGCGCTTCACGCACTGCCGACGCGAGAGCCCGCGCCATGGGCTCGTCGACGTGGACGACGGACTTGTGCTTGGCGTCGTGCTTGAGCTCGCCGGTGTCGGTGAAGTCGCGGCCGGTGGCCACCCGGTTCCCGTCGACGGCGCTGAGCCGCGCGGTGAAGGCGTCCCCCTCGACGAGAGCTCCGGAGCTCGACCTGGTCGTGAACTCGCCCTCGACGTCCCAGTACGACGCGGCACGGAATGCCATTCGCTCCCGCTCGCGCTCGACGACCATTCGCGTCGCGACGGACTGCACCCGTCCGGCCGAGAGGCCTTGGCGGACTTTGCGCCACAGCACCGGCGACACCTCGTAGCCGTAGAGCCGGTCGAGGATCCGCCGAGTTTCCTGCGCGTCGACCAGTCGATCGTCGATCTGGCGGGTGTCGTTGACGGCGCGCTGGATCGCTTCGCGAGTGATCTCGTGGAAGACCATCCGCTTGACCGGCACCCGGGGCTTGAGTGTCTCGAGCAGGTGCCAGGCGATGGCCTCGCCCTCGCGGTCCTCGTCGGTGGCGAGGTAGAGCTCGTCGGCCTGCCCGAGCAGGCGCTTCAGCTCAGCGACCTTCTTCTTCTTGTCGCTGTCCACGACGTAATACGCCTCGAAGCCGTTGTCGACGTTGATCGCGAACTTGCCGAAGGGGCCCTTCTTCATGTCGGCGGGCAGCTCCGACGGATTCGGCAGGTCACGGATGTGCCCGACTGACGCCTCGACGTCGTAGTCCCCTCCGAGGTACCCCGCGATGGTCTTCGCCTTGGCCGGCGACTCGACGATGACGAGCTTGCGGCCCTTCCCTGCTGCCACGCATTCACCCCAGATCTCCCGACCACGTGCAGCGGATTCGTCGCTGCTCCGACGTGGGTCGCGGATGCACACGGTAAACCCT
>JBKPQA010000026.1:0-3865 GCA_046733835.1 Actinomycetota bacterium | reverse complement strand
GGCTTCGGTCCGATGTCGGCTTCGGGTATGCGATAGAACCTCCCGTCGAAGTGCACAGGGTCTGGACCCCACACCGCTCGCATTGCCTCGATGTGCTCCTCGAACCCTGCGCCGCGTCGCTGCATCGAGACGCCAGCAGCCTCGAACTCCTGAGGCATCCAGCCCTGGCCCAGGCCGACGACCAGCCGACCCTGGCTGAGCCGGTCGAGCGTGGCCAGGCGGCGCGCCAGGATGACCGGACTCTGGAAGAGGGCGTCAAGGACGCTGGTCCCGAGGGTGATCCGGCTGGTGCGCGCCGCGACGTAGGAGAGGGTTTCGATCGGGTCGAACACCGTGCCGAAGTCCTCGGGCGCCTCCATCACCGGTCCGCCGGCGCCGCCCATCGCGATCGGCACCGTCGGTCGCATCAACCGCTCCCAGGTCCAGACGGAGTCCAGGCCGACCTGTTCCGCCTCTTCCGCGACCTGCGCGATGTTCTCCGCGGAGGCGCCCCGTCCCGCCACCGGTAGATGCACGCCGATCCGCACCGCCGTCATGTCCACTCCCTTCCCCTCCATGTTGCGGAAATAGACCGGCTCGACCCTGATTTCTCATCGGTCTGGGCCGTTCCTAGCGTTCTCCGAGCGTTCTCCGAGTGCCCGGCCCTACTCCAGAAGTCTCCGGCGCGCGCCGGATCTCAAGAGGAGGAGGAGACATGCGAATCGTTCGACGCATCCTGCTGGGCCTGCTGGCCGCGAGCGTCCTGTCTGGCCCGGGGTTGGCGGCCGCCAGCGCAAGCGCCGACACCGCCCGTTTGGACGAGGTCTCGATCGTCCCTAGTCCCCAGGTGTACGGGGAGACTCGTGGCGAGCTCATGACGGAGATCTGGCAGTACTTCTATTCGCTGCGTATCGGCGACGTGGATCCGGAGTGCCTCAGCATCGGCAAGGACGACAAGGTGCTCGTGGGCGCGCACGACTCGACCTGCACCATCAAACGCGGTCGCCCACAGATGTGGTTCTGGAGCACGACCTGTGACACCAAGTCACCGCCGTACCCCGTGACGGAGGCGGACCAGATTCGATGTGCCCGCGAGATCATGCACCAGCAGGTTGAGTCCGTGAAGGTGGCCGTCGACGATTTGCCAGCCATGACGATCAGCACCCTGCGGTTCGAGGTGGTCTCCCGGCAGTTCACGTTCGTCTCGCCGGAGAACAACCAGTTCGGGTACGAGCCGGGTCCCGGGACCGCCTCCGCGGACTCATGGGTGGCCATGGTGTACCTCCCGGTCGGTCACCACGTGTCACAGATGACGGTGACGTTCGTCGGTGGAGACGAGTTCACGGTCACCAAGTCCGTCGACGTCGTCTAGAGCCGGCGAATTTTGCGGCGTGAGGGGCTCTCCGCGCAAGGCGGAGAGCCCGTCACCTACTGGACCCACAGCTGCGAGAGCACGGCGCCGTAGCTGGCGCGCGCCTGGTAGTTCCCGACGCGAGTCGAGACCACCTCCATGTTCATCCGGTTGCCGAGGGTGACAAAGGCTCCGTCATCAACGAGCTTCCGGTCGACCTGCGACCACAGAGCGACCGCCGCGCCGGGATCCGACGCCTCGAGTTCGAAGGCCCTTTTCGCCATCGCGTCGATCTCGGGGTTGCAGTACCGCGTGAGGTTGTGCTTGCGGCACGAAGCGACGTGGTCGTAGAAGGTGGACGCCATGTCATAGTCGGCCACCCAGCCGGCCTGCGTGAACAGCTGGTATCCCTCGTACGCCGGGTCCTCGTAGTTGTAGGGGCGATGCTCCTCCGGAATGTCTTCAACCGTCGCCCGGTAGCCGAGGTCACGGAGAACCTGGGCGACGTACTCGGGGAACGGGTACCAGGGGTTCTGAGGCTCACCTGGTGGTTGCACCTTGCGATGGATGACGACCGAAGCGCCTTGGGTTCCGGATTGGGCCACGAGCTCCCTGGCCTTCTCCAGGTCGGGCCCGTGGTAGTCCTCGTCGGCCTGTCCGATCTGGTAGGGGCAGTACGGCGTATACGACGAGAAGTTCGGTGGCAGCATCTGGCAGCTCACCCGGGCGACCGGGCGTGCATCGGAGTAAAGCCTCACGAACTCGCGGCGGTCGACCGCGTAGTTCAGCGCCTGGCGGACTAGACGATTGTCGAACGGCGCTAGATGCGTGTTCACGTACAGGAAGTCGGTACTCGCCTCGTCGAAGGGGTGCGTCTGCGCCGGATGGCTAACCAGTAGATCGCGGTCCCCGTACGGGACCGGGGCCAGGTCGGCTCTGCGTTCCAGGACGTCCTTGGTGGCCTGCTGCGGCGACTCCGTGAAGCGATGCACGATGACGTCGGGGTAGCCCGCAGGTTGGGCGGCATGGGACCACACTGAGAAGTACGGGTTGCGGACCAGCGTCAGCGATCCCTCCTTGTCCAGCGAGCCGATCTGGTACGGACCGGTCGAGGGGATCCAGTGCGGTGGGACGACCGCGTCGAGCGGGGTACCCGGCGGTGCGGGCGCCACGATGTACGCCAGCTTGTAGGCAAGCTCGGGGTCGGGGTCGCTCAGGCGGATGGTCAGGCGCATCGCGTCGTCTTCGGCCCTCACGCCGGTGAGGTCGCACCTCGGGGTGCTCGACGTCTTGGCTTCCTGCTCGCACTCCTTGGCGCCCACGACGCCGTCGAAGAGGCCGAGGTCCGGGACCCGGACGAGCGTGCGCCGGAAGCCGAGCACGAAGTCGGACGCCTTGAGCTCCCGGCCGTCGGAGTAGTGGATGCCACGGCGGATCGTGAAGATGTAAGTCCGACCACCGTCGGTAGGTGATGGCATCGCCGTGGCCAGGTCCGGGACGATCGTCTGTCCGGAGAGACCACCCGGACGACTGAAGGCGACGAGCCCGTCGTACGCCAGGCGCAGCATCGAAATGAAGGAAGCGAAGTACGCTCCGGTGGGGTCTGCGGTCGAAGCGTCGAACGGCAGGTTCTCCGCGACGGTCAACGTGCCGCCGACGTGGTCGGCACTGGCGAAGGCCCCGGACGCCGTCCAGAGGTCGTCACCAACCAGCGCCAGCGCCCGGGGCGAGCTGCCCACGGCGACAGCAGTGACCACATTCGACCGCGAGTCGATCCGCGACAGCGTCCCGGCGTAGGCGTTGCCCACCCACACCTCGTCTCCGCTCGCGACGATAGCGGAGGGTCCGTCGTCGACGAAGATCCGAGCGACAAGCCCTGACTCACGGTCGATCCGGGACACCGTGCGGCCGAGCTGGTTGGCAACCCAGACATCGGTGTCGCTGACGGCCAGCGCCGAAGGACCGGCGTCAACGGGTATGTCGGCCCTGCGTGGCTCACCGGAATCCGTGTCGAGCTCGGTGACGGTGCCGCCGCGGGCGTTGGCGACCCAGAGCTTCGACCCATCCAGCGCCAGCGCCGAAGGACCGTTCCCCACATGGATCGGGGGATCCGTCTTGTCCGTCTTAGGGTCGATCCGCTGGACGGTGTTGTCACCGCTGTTCGCGACCCACACTCCGGTGTCGCTGGCGAGGATCGCTGACGGCTGGTTGCCGACCTCGATCCAGTCGACGATCTTGTTGGCTTCGGCGTTGATTCGGGTGACTGTACGAGAGCCGAAGGCCGCGACCCAGACGTTGCCGCCGCGAGCTGCGATCGCCTGCGGGTCGTTGCCGACATCGGAAATCGTCTGGACGACCTGCCGGGACTCCGGGTCGACTCTTTTGACGGCAGCGTTCGTATGGTCGAGGACCCAGACCGAGCCGGCGTCCTCGGCAATCCCGATCGGCACGGCCCCCAGGGCGACGGCCTCCCCCATGAGCCCTCTCGGTCCGACAGCCGCGACGGTGTTGGCCGGGATGGGCTGTACCGGTTCC
>JBKPQA010000025.1:0-8296 GCA_046733835.1 Actinomycetota bacterium | reverse complement strand
TCCGCGGCCTCCGTCGCCGGTCTCCTCGCGTCGCACGACACCGGGCTGGTACCGCCCGGTGCGCGCATCGTCTGCACCGTCACCGGCCACGGGCTCAAGGACCCGCAGTGGGCGCTTCGCCAGGCCGACGGGTCCGAGGTCCTCCCGGTCCGAGTGCCGGTCGACGCGGTCACCGCCGCGGTGGCCCTCGGCCTCGACGGGTGATGACGGGTATGTCCGGCCGGCCGGCCGCAGTGCGCATCCGCGTTCCGGCGAGCACCGCCAACCTGGGACCCGGCTTCGACTCGGTCGGGTTGGCCCTGGGGCTGTGGGACGAGTACGACATGACGGTCGGCGACGGCAACGGGCTGCGGGTCTCGGTGTCCGGAGAGGGTGCCAAGGAGGTCCCGCGCGACGCCACGCATCTCGTGGTGCGGGCGATGGCTCATGGGTTCGCCCGGCTCGGGACGCACATGCCGGCCGACCTGTGCCTCGAGGCGCGCAACGGCATCCCGCACAGCCGCGGACTCGGGTCGTCCGCGTCGGCGATTGTCGCCGGAGTCGTTGCGGCACAAGCCTTCTCAGACGTCGAGTTGTGGGCCCAGGCCGAAGCGGGCGCCGCCGTGGACATCGACCTCGACGTGGCGACCGACCTGTCGACCGAACTGGAGGGCCATCCGGACAACGCGTCGGCGAGCGTTCGCGGCGGGATGACCGTCTCGTGGATGCGCGACCCCGGTGACCCGTCGCCGATGGCGACCGGGACCGCCTCGGTGGCGACGCATCCGGAGATCACAGCGGTCGTCCTCGTACCCCGGGAACAGCTGGCGACGCATACCGCCCGCGCCGTGCTCCCTCCCCACGTCGGCCACGTGGACGCGGCCCTCAACTCCGGCCGCGCCGCCCTGCTCGTCGAGGCGATGAGCCGCCGTCCCGACCTGCTCCTGCCGGCGACTCGGGACTGGCTGCACCAGGGCTTCCGGCGCGCCGCGTTCGCGCCCTCGATGGACCTGGTCGACGCGCTGCGTGGGGAAGGGCATGCCGCCTTCATCTCCGGAGCGGGGCCCAGCGTCGTCGTCGTGACGACGCACGAGCGGGCGGCCGGCGTCCTGCTTCCGGCAAGCCGCCCGGGGTGGCAACGGCTGGAGCCAGGGATCCCGTCGTCGGGTGTGGAGGTCGTCCGGGCCTGAGCCACGCCGGGCGGGCGGTCGGAACACCACGACCCGTGCGCGGTGTTACATTGATGCCGCGTCGCACGGCAGGCCGCCCCTGTCACCCCACGAAGTTCTCCGCTTCGGTCCGATACTTCGCGGGGACCACGACTGGCGGCCCGGCAGCGGCGACATTCCCCACCCGGCAGCGTCCGGCGCCGAGAGGCCTCCGGCCTCGGCAGCGCAGCGCGCCTCGCCGCGTGAACCTCAATCACACCAGACGGTCGAAGACATCGACCGACACCGGTGTGGCCCGCACCGGGCCGCACCGACGACGAGGGGGAAGGACCTTCGTGACAGACACCACCGAACGGGTGGCTCCCACCGGGCGCACCGGACTGGCGGCGATGAACGTCGCCGACCTCAAGCGCCTCGCCTCCGGCCTCGGCGTCACCGGAACGACGAAGATGCGCAAGGACGACCTCGTCGCGGCGATCACCGCGCGCCAGGTCGGCAGCGCCCCGCGTTCCGAGCAGGCGGCACAGCCGCAACGGCCGACGCCATCCTCATCGTCCGGCTCATCGTCCGAGAGTGCGCCTGAGTCCGATGCCGCCGGTGTGCGTGAGCGCGCCACGGCCACGGACCGTGCGCCTCGGGAGGAGGGCGACTCCCAGCTTGCGCCGCCCCGCGACCAGCGCGGCGAGGACCGCAGGTTTTCCCCGGACGAGGCAGCAGCGGACACCCGCGAGACGCCTGACCGCTCCGACGGCGGCCAGCGGGACCGATTCGCCGACCGCTCTCAGCGCGATCGCGGTCAGCAGGACCGTCAGTCGGACCGCCAGCAGCCGGACCGGCAGCCGGACCGCCAGCACCCGGACCGGCAGTCCGACCGCCAGCAGTCCGACCGGCAGCAGTCCGACCGGCAGCAGGGCGACCGGCAGGGCGACCGTCAGTCGGACCGACCCTCGAACCGGTCAGCCGGCCAGCAGGGACAGGGCGCGCCCTCCGGCCAAGGGACGCAGTCGGGCGGCGGCGCCGACGACGAGGACGGTCGCGGCGGCCGCCGTCGCAGCCGCCAGCGCAGCCGCGACCGTAAGCGCAGCCGCGGCCAGGGCACCGGGACGCAGGAGTACGAGCCGGAGCTGCAGATCACCGACGACGACATCCTCGTTCCGGTGGCGGGCATCCTCGACGTCCTCGACAACTACGCCTTTGTCCGCACCTCGGGCTACCTGCCCGGGCCCAACGACGTCTACGTCCCGCTCGGATTGGTCAAGCGGTATTCCCTCCGAAAGGGAGACGCGGTCACCGGGTCGATCAAGGCACCCCGGGACGGCGAGCAGCCCCAGAACGGCTCCGGCGGGCGGCAGAAGTTCAACGCGCTGGTGCGGCTCGACACCATCAACGGCCTGCAGCCGGACCAGACCAGGACGCGCGTGGAGTTCGGGAAGCTGACGCCTCTCTACCCGCAGGAGCGGCTACGTCTCGAGACCGAGACCAGCCTTCTCACGACCCGGGTCATCGACCTGGTCGCGCCGATCGGCAAGGGGCAGCGCGGTCTCATCGCGGCGCCGGTCAAGGCCGGCGCTACCACGGTGCTGCAGACGGTCGCCAACGCGATCACGCAGAACAACCCCGAGTGCCACCTCATGGTCGTCCTCGTCGACGAGCGGCCCGAGGAGGTGACCGAGATGCAGCGCGCGGTGAAGGGCGAGGTCATCGCCTCGACCTTCGACCGGCCGGCGGACGACCACACGAGCGTCGCCGAGCTGTCCATCGAGCGGGCCAAGCGGCTCGTCGAGCTCGGTCACGACGTCGTGGTTCTGCTCGACTCGATCACCAAGCTCGGCCGCGCCTACAACGTCACGGCACCGACTTCAGGCCGGGTCCTGCCTGGCGGGGTGGATCCGGCCGCCCTCTACGCGCCGAAGAAGTTTTTCGGTGCCGCCCGGAACATCGAGAACGGCGGCTCGCTGACCATTCTCGCCACCGCCCTGGTCGAGACCGGCTCGTCGGCCGACGAGGCGATCCTCCAGGAGTTCACCGGAACCGGGAACATGGACCTGACGTTGGACCGTGACCTCGCGGTCCGCAGGATCTTCCCGGCCGTCGATGTCAACGCGTCCGGCACCCGGCGCGAGGAGCTGCTCCTCGGTCCGGAGGAGCTCAAGATCGTGCACAAGCTGCGCCGCGTTCTGGGTGCTCTGGAGCCGCAGCAGGCGCTGGAGCTGCTCCTGGACCGGATTCGGCGAACCCGGACGAACATCGAGTTCCTCCGCCAGGTCCAGATGAGCTCGTCCGGCCGACTGGACGGCGCCGACGACTGACCCGGAGGAATGCTCATCCCCGTGACTCCGTTTAGGGGATGTGTGCTCTCCTCTGGCACACTGACCCGTTGGACCGGTTCACGGCGATCAGGGGCGCGAAGCGCCTGCCGACCCGGCCCACCTGAGATCTGAGGAGCGTTTGTGAAGAAGGACCTGCACCCCGACTACGTGGAGACCACGGTCACGTGCACCTGTGGCAACACGTTCACGACCCGCAGCACGTCAGCGTCCGGCCAGATCCACGCGGACGTCTGCTCCCAGTGTCACCCGTTCTACACGGGCAAGCAGAAGATCCTCGACACCGGTGGCCGCGTCGCCCGGTTCGAGGCGCGCTACGGCAAGAAGGCCGCCGCCAAGTAGCTGTCCTGATCGCCGGTCCCGCGGTGGGTTCGCCCAGCGCCGGGGCCGGCGATTCTTCTGTATGCCTTGAGTGTTCTGTATGCGTCGAGTCGGGCAAGGGAGGTCGCACCGATGACGGAGATGACCTCCGGGTCCGTCATCGACAGCGGACGCGCGGTCCTCGAGGAGTACGCCGACCTCGAGCGTCGTCTCGCCGATCCCGAGGTGTTCGCCGACCAGACGCTGGTCCGTACCCTCAACAAGCGGTACGCCGCGCTGGGACCGACCGTCGCCGCATACCGGGCCGTGGAGAGGGCCGACGGCGACCTGGGTGCCGCTCGCGAGCTGGCCGCCGAGGACGACTCCTTTGCGGCGGAGGTCCCGGCCCTGGAGGAGGCCGCTGAGGCCGCCCGCGAGCAGCTGCGCCGGCTCCTCGTGCCGCGGGACCCCGACGACGACCGCGACGTGATCCTCGAAATCAAGGCGGGGGAGGGCGGCGAGGAGTCGGCGCTCTTCGCCGGCGACCTACTCCGGATGTACCTTCGGTACGCCGAGAAGCACGGCTGGCGCGCGGAGGTCACCGACGCGACGGAGTCCGACCTGGGCGGTTATAGGGAAGCTCGGCTCTCCGTGAAAGCCAAGGGAACCCCGCAGCCGGGTGAGGCGCCGTGGGCGCTGCTGAAGTTCGAGGGCGGTGTCCATCGGGTCCAACGCGTCCCCGTCACCGAGAGCCAGGGCCGGATCCACACCAGCGCGGCGGGCGTCCTCGTCATGCCCGAGGTCGAGGAGACCGACGAAGTGGAGATCGACCCCAAGGACCTCCGCGTGGACGTCTACCGGTCGTCCGGACCGGGCGGTCAGAGCGTCAACACGACCGACTCTGCGGTGCGGATCACCCACCTGCCGACCGGAATCGTCGTGTCCTGCCAGAACGAGAAGTCGCAACTGCAGAACAAGGAGGCGGCGCTGCGGGTCCTCCGCGCCCGTCTGCACCAGGCCGCCCGGGAGCAGGCCGACGCCGAGGCGTCCGCCGCCCGCCGCAGCCAGGTCCGGACCGTCGACCGCAGCGAGCGGATCCGCACCTACAACTTCCCCGAGAACCGCGTCAGCGACCACCGGACCGGCTTCAAGGCGTACAACCTCGACCAGGTGCTCGACGGCGATCTGGACCCGGTGATCGGCTCCTGCGTCGAGGCCGACGAGCAGGCCCGGCTCGCCGCGGTGGCGGGCGAATGACGGAGCTGCGGGACGCCGTCCGCCGCGCCACGGGAACGCTCGCTGAGGCCGGTGTCGAGTCGGCACCGGTCGACGCGCTGCACCTCGCCGCCCACTTGCTCGGCCAGGACGTCTCCGAGACCCGGCGGCTCATGGTCCTCGGCGGTGTCGAGGCGCCCGAAGGGTATGCGGATCTCGTCACCGAACGCGCGAACCGGGTTCCCCTGCAGCACCTCACCGGCCGCGCCTACTTCCGCGGGCTCGAGCTCGAGGTCGGCCCGGGCGTCTTTGTGCCGCGACCGGAGACCGAGCTCGTCGTCGTCCTGGCGCTCCGGGCGATCGTCGGGATCCAGCGGCCGGTCGTCGTCGACCTGGCCACCGGGTCGGGCGCCATCGCCCTCGCCGTCAAGCAGGAGTGGCCGCAAGCGACTGTGTATGCGGTCGAGCTCACCGAGCTCGCCAGCGCGTGGGCGGTCCGGAACCGGGACCGGCTCGGGCTGGACGTCACGGTCGACCGCGGTGACGCGCGAGACGCATACCCGGAGCTGGCCGGGACCGTCGACGTGGTGACCTGCAACCCGCCGTACATCCCGGACGACCAGGTGCCAGTCGATCCCGAGGTCCGCGACCACGACCCGATCGAGGCGCTCTACGGCGGCAGCGCAGACGGGCTGGCCCGGCCGTTGGAGATGGCCGCTCGGGCAGCGGTACTCCTCCGGGACGGGGGGACGCTCGTCATGGAGCATGCTGAGACCCAGGGCGCCTCGCTGCCGCGGGCCTTGACCGCGACCGGCGACTGGGGACGCGTCATCGACCATGTCGACCTGCTGGGCCGGCCGCGGTGCGTCGTCGCAGAGCGGCATAGGGTCGGAGGCCGTGAGTTGCGATGAGTGAGGTGTTCGACTGCACCACACCCCAGGGGCTGGCCGCCGGCGTCGAGGTCGCCGCCCGAGCGGTCAAGGCGGGTCAGGTCGTCGTGCTGCCCACCGACACGGTGTACGGAATCGGTTGCGACGCCTTCGATCCCGCTGCGGTTGCCGCCGTGCTCGCGGCCAAGGGCCGTGGGCGGGAGATGCCGCCGCCGGTGCTCGTGCCGAACGCTCGCACCGTCGACGGGCTGGCGCGAGCGGTACCCGCATACGTCCGACACCTCATCGACCGGTTCTGGCCGGGCGCGCTCACGCTCGTCCTCGAGTCGCAGCCGTCGCTGACCTGGGACCTCGGCGAGACCAACGGAACGGTCGCGCTCCGGATGCCGGACCACGAGATCGCCCTGGCCCTGCTCGCCCAGGCGGGCCCGATGGCAGTGACGAGCGCCAACCTCACTGGCCGGCCGCCAGCCCAGACCGTCACCGAGGCGCGGGATCAGCTCGGCGCCTCGGTCGCGGTCTACCTGGACGGCGGTCCGGCCTCAGGCGGTCCGGCGTCCACCATCCTCGACTGCACCGCGGGGTCTCCGGTCACCCTGCGCGAGGGTCCGCTCACCCGGGCGGAGGTCGACCGGGTCCTCGACGAGGCCGAGAAGCGTGAAACCGCTGAGGCGGCGCGCAAGGCGGCGGCCGAAGCGGCAGCGGCCGCGCCGTCCCGCGGGCGGACCGGTCCACGCATCGCCGGGTCCCGCCGCCGGAAGTAACGTCAGCGCACGGCAGTCGCCCCCGCATGAGCGTGACCTGCCGGGGCTCGACGCAGCGTCAAGCGACTCGACGCCCGTTGGAACATGCGTCAAGCAGCTCGACTCTGCGTCAAGTCGCGTCCTCGGCGCCGGTGAAGCTCGTCGGTCACGCCACTACCGGACCGGGAGGCGCACCCGCATGACAGTGCGACCTGGCTGCGACTCGACCGAGATCTCTCCGTGGTGGTCGGTGACGATGCGGCGCGAGATGTCGAGCCCGAGACCGGTGCCCTGACCGACCGGCTTGGTCGTGAAGAACGGGTCGAACACGCGCTTGGCGGTCTCTGCGCTCATCCCCGGCCCGGTGTCCTCCACTTCGACGACCACCCACCCCGCCGCGTCCAGCCGGGTCCGCAGCCGGATCGTGCCCTGCCCCTCCATGGCGTCGACCGCGTTGTCGATGAGGTTGGTCCACACCTGGTTGAGCTCGGCGGCCATGGCCTCGATTCGTGGCACGTCGGAGCTGTAGTCCCGCTCCACGACCACGCCGTCGCCGAGCTTGTGAGCGAGCATGACCACGGTGCTGTCCAAACCTTCGGAGATGTCGGTGCGCTGGAGGGAAGCGCGATCAAGCTGCGTGTAGGAGCGGACCCGTCCCACGAGGTCCGAGACGCGCCGGGTCGACTCCTTCACCTCCTCCAGCAACCCGCTGATCGCCACCGAGTCAGCCACCCACTCGACGCCGGCGGCGAGAGCCGGCCCGGACAGCACGCCCGCCAACCGCTCGCACCAGGCGAGATCGGCCCCGGCCGCGGCCAGCGGGGGAGCGAGCAGCCACTCCCGCTCGACGCCGTGTTCGGCCAGCCAGCCCGACAGCTCGTCCTCGCGGTCGGACAGCACGAGGGTGTCGACCGCGTCGTCCATGTCATCCAGCTCGCGTCGCATCCGGTCGAGGTCGCCGAACTCCTCGGGGCTCAGATTGGCCGTCGCCAGCCGGCTCAGCGCGTCGAACATCGAGTCGGACGTCGTCGCCAGGGCGTCGACCGCCCGGGTCGCTGCCGAGGCCGGGTTGTTCAGCTCGTGCGCCAGGCCTGCGGCCAGGGTGCCCAGGGCGACGAGGGCCTCCCGCTCGCGGACCGTGGCCTCGACCCGGCGGACCGTGCCCGCGTAACCCTGGATGAAGTGGACGCCGAACCCGAACCATTCGGTGCCCAGGGCCTGCAGGCGGTCCGCATCCAGCGTGTACACCCGACCCTCGGAGGCCCCGATGCCGGTGGCCAGGTAGACGCCCGCGTCGTCCCAGGCGGCGAACCCACCGGCCCACTGACCGGGCCGGAACAGTGTCCCCATCACCGTGTCCTGGCTCCCGACGTGCCGGTGCATGGTGATCGACCCGTCGACGAGGACCCACCACACCACCGCCGGGTCGCCTTCGTGGAACAGCTCGTCGCCCTCGCGGAAGTCGCGCATCTCGCCCTGAGCGGCCAACCGTGTCAGCTGCTCGTCGGTGAGGGCGTCGAACAGCGGGATGCGCCGAAGCTCCTGTGGGTCCACGGGCTGGTTCATGTCATCGCGAGGTATCGATGCACGAGGTGGACCGCCATGGCGCCCTCGCCGACGGCCGAGGCGACCCGCTTCATCGAGTCAAGGCGCACGTCGCCGGCGGCGAAGAC
>JBKPQA010000024.1:0-5207 GCA_046733835.1 Actinomycetota bacterium | reverse complement strand
GCCCGGCTACGGGATGGCGGTCGCCCAGGCGCAGTACCCGGTTGCCGACCTGACCCACAAGCTGCGCGAGCGGGGGGTCGACGTGCGGTTCGGCATCCACCCCGTCGCGGGCCGGCTTCCAGGGCATATGAACGTGCTCTTGGCCGAGGCGAAGGTCCCTTACGACATCGTCCTCGAGATGGACGAGATCAACGAGGACTTCCCCGACACCGACGTGGTCCTCGTCATCGGCGCCAACGACACAGTGAACCCGGCCGCCGCCGAGGATCCCGGCTCACCCATCGCGGGGATGCCCGTCCTGGAGGTCTGGAACGCCAAGGACGTCGTCGTCTTCAAGCGGTCAATGGCCGCGGGGTATGCGGGTGTGCAGAACCCGTTGTTCTTCCGCGACAACAGCCACATGCTCTTCGGCGACGCCAAGGAACGGGTCGAGGACATCATCAAGGCGTTGTAGAGGCGGCCTTGACGCCGCGTGCCATGCGGTTGCTCAGTCGTCGCCCGGATCGGTTTGGGACGCCGGCGGCGGGATCGGACCGGTGTCCGCCATCCGGCGCCGCCGCCGCTCGGTCTCGCTGCTATAGATGACCTCGCCGCGCGGGATCGGTGACGACTGGCCGACCTGGTGCAGCGGGATGGCCCGCGAGTAGGACCAACGCTCCTCGATGGGGGAGCCGCTCGTCCGCATACTGGCGCTGTGTTCGACGCGGTCGAGCGCGTTTGACGCCGGCGACGGGTTCCCGGCCGGAGACCCGCCGGTGCCGTCGTCCTCGACGATCGGGACATCCCGGACTGGGTCGGTCATCCGGTAGAACGCCGGGACCCCGAAGATCTCGGAGCAGATAACCCGGTAGGTAGCGTCGGGGTGGGGAACCCACTCCACCGTGCGCAGCGCCTGGTCCTGACCGGCGCTCTCCAGGATGAAGCGGCCGTACCCGAAGATCCGGCCCGGCACTGTGCGCTGGTACGACATGTCGGTCACCTTGATGAGCGGCATCATCGCCACGCGCTTGGTGATGATGCCGTAGTTGAGCAGGAGCCGTTTATCCGTGGCGATGAAGCGGTCGTGGCGCCACTGGGCGATCTCCCACGCCATCCACCCGAGCATTCCGAACCACAGCAGCCACAGCAGTCGGGCCGCTCCGCCACCGTCCACGCGGATGCGGGCGTCCACGAACAGCACCACTGCGAGCGCGCCCACGGTGAGGGCGACCGGGCGGGCGATGACGAACCAGTGCTGCCGGACGTCGACGACCACGCGCTCGCCCTCGAGGAGGTAGCGCCTTTGGCCGGGGTCACGACTCCGAGGCATCGGTAATCACGTTACCCGCGCCAGAGCGAATCAAAGAAGGTCGCGATCGCGCGGACTCCGTTGGCGAGGACCTCGAAGATGGTGCGGACGACGTCGGCGGCCTGCGTCGGATTCCGGATGATGGCGTAGATGATGTAGATGAGCAGGAAGAAGCCAAGGACTTTCCAGAGCCGGCTCATGGAATCACTCCTTGGTGGGGGGACGACTACGGCTAAGGGCACAGTTCGATGGCCAGTGTGCCGCACGGGCGAGAAGCGGCTGGTCAGGCGCGCCCGACCACGACCGTCACACCAGCCCGTAGAGCCGGTCGCCGGCGTCACCCAAGCCGGGGACGATGTAGCCCACGTCGTTGAGGCGTTCGTCGACCGCCCCCGTGACCAGGGCGAACGGGACGTCCAGCCCCTCGAGCTGCTGTTCGACGTGGGCGATGCCCTCAGGCGCGGCCAAGAGGGTGATCGCGGTGATGTCGTCCGCCCCGCGGTCGACGAGGTACCGGATCGCCATGGCGAGCGTTCCTCCCGTGGCCAGCATCGGGTCGAGGACATAGCACTGCCGGCCGTGGAGATCGTCGGGGAGCCGGTTCGCATACGTCGTCGCCTCGAGCGTCTCCTCGTTGCGCATCATCCCGAGGAAGCCGACCTCCGCCGTCGGCAGGATTCGCACCATGCCGTCGAGCATGCCCAGGCCCGCGCGCAGGATGGGGACAACGAGCGGCTTCGGGCGGGCGAGCTTGATGCCCATGGTCCGCGCGACGGGAGTCTCGATCTCGAACGGCTCGACGCGTACGTCACGGGTCGCCTCGTATGCCAGCAGCGTCACCAGCTCGTCGACGAGGCGCCGGAACGTGGGCGAGTCGGTGCGCTTGTCGCGCAGGTAGGTCAGCTTGTGCGAGATGAGCTGGTGGTCCGCCACGTGCACGCGCATGCGCGAAACTTAGCGCGTGCCCGAGCCGACCTCCGCCGAGCAGTATGCGGCGTGGATGGGCCGTCCCTTGGAGCTCGCCGCCCGCGCGGAGACGGCGGGCGACGTGCCGGTCGGTGCGGTGGTCGTCGGGCCGTCCGGCGAGGTCATCGGCGAGGGCCACAACGTCCGCGAGGCGTCGCAGGATCCCACCGGGCACGCTGAAATCGTTGCCATCCGCGAGGCCGCCCGCACGCTTGGCTCCTGGCGGCTGATCGACTGCACCCTCGTCGTGACCCTCGAACCGTGCGTCATGTGCGCCGGAGCGATGGTCCTGGCCCGCCTGCCGGTATGCGTGTTCGGCACCTGGGACCCGAAAGCCGGAGCCTGCGGCTCGGTGTGGGACGTGGCGCGCGACCCTCGCGCCAACCACCGCGTTGAGGTGGTCGGCGGCGTGCGTCAGGAGGAGTGCGCCCGGCTGCTCCTCGATTTCTTCGCCGCGCGACGGCTCCGGTAGCCTTCCCGGCGGTGGCGTGTCCGAGCGGCCTAAGGAGCACGCCTCGAAAGCGTGTGTGGGGGTAACTCCACCGTGGGTTCAAATCCCACCGCCACCGCTCTCGGTGTCTCGAGACATCGGCGACAGGGTAACCCTCGAGGCTCACGGTGTTCGAGTGGAGCGAAATTGCCGTCATGGCGACAACTTCGCTCCACTCGAGTCGACGAGCGCTGGGTCTAGGGCCGCCTCAGGCGCCTGAGGTGCCACGCCTCTGATCTGAGGTGCATGCCTGATGTGGGTATGCCGTGGCCCGCGAGACGGTCCTCGGCATGGTCCAGATCCCCCGCTCCGTTCTGACCGACCCGGCCACCACCTCGGTATGCCAACGGCCGTACGTCGACAGCCCCGACAAGGTGCGTGAGCTGTGAGCGGCGCCGCGAACCGCGGACCGCTCGTCACACTCCTGGCGGCAGCCCTGGTCGGCACCGGACTGCTCACCGCGGACGCCCTCACCGACCCGGCGCGTACGCGCGCGGAAGCTCCGGCGCCTGCCCCCGCGGCGGCGGCCGCTCCGGCCGCGGTCACGACCTCCGCGACGGCGCCAGCCGAACCGACATCCACGACCACGCCGCCGACCGCCGCGCCGCCGACCACCGCGCCGCCGACCACCGCGCCGCCGACCACCGCCGCGAGCGCGACGACGACGGCCTCCGCCGACGCATACCCATCCGAGGCCATCTACGTCGGGCGCGACGCGAACCGCCGCATCAGCGTGGCTGTCGCGGTGCGCAACGGGAAGGCCGCCGCGTACCTCTGCGACGGGAAGTCACTCGAGTCGTGGCTGACTGGAACCGTCTCTGACGCCACCGCGACCGTGACGGCAGGCAGCGACCGCCTGGTCGCCGACCTCGACGCGGAGTGGCTCGATGTGTCGGGCACCGTCCGCGGCCGGGCCGTTCACATCCGGGCCAAGCTCGCGTCCGAGCCCGCCGGTCTCTACCGCCTCTCCCGGACCGACGGCACCACCGTCGGCTGGATCGTCCAGCCCGACGGCAGCCAGGTCGGTTTGGAGACCCAGGGCGACCGCTTTGCTCCCGCTCCTGTTTACGTGCCCGGCCAGCCCATCACCGTCCGTGGCCAGGCGGCATACCCGAAAGAGGTGAGCGGCGATGACCGCTTCTGATCTTGACACTGCGCGACCCTCTATCGCTCAGGGTCGCCGGCTCGTGGTCCTCGCCGTACCCGCGGTCTTCGGCGTCGGCGTGGCCGTCACTCTCGGCGTCTACGGCTCCCTTCACGAGGGCGCGGCCTACGGGATCAGCATCGCGGGGTTCTCCGTTGGCGCAGTGGCCAAGTCCTGGCTGGCGAGCGCGGCCTTCGCCCTGGCGATCCTGCAGCTCGTCACCGGTGCCGGAATGTGGGGACGGTTAGGACTGGGCGACCGCGCGTGGGTGGCTCCGCTGCACCGGTGGTCCGGTCGGCTGGCGGTGCTGGCGACCCTTCCGGTCGTGACGCATTGCCTGTATGCGTTCGGGTTCGAGCACGACAACCGGCGGGTCCTCATGCACTCGCTCTTCGGGTGCCTGTTCTTCGGGATGTTCACCACGAAGATGCTCGCCCTGCGACTGAAGTCCGTGCCCGGCTGGGCGCTCCCGCTGCTCGGCGGGCTGCTCTTCTCCGCGCTGGCCGGCCTGTGGCTGACCTCGGCGCTGTGGTTCTTCACGACGACGGGAGTAACCCGATGACCATGCCTAGCTCAACGCCGGAGACCGGGCTCGCGCTGGTCGCACGGCGGCCGGTCGTCTGCAGTGCCGCGGCGCTCTGCGTCCTGGCCGTCGGCGCGTGCACCGGCTACGGCAAGGGCAAGGCCGCACCGGCGGCAGCACCGGCGGGCAACGGCGCACCGGCCGCGGCCGGAACGGCGACCGTGACGGGGACGACGGGCTCAGCGACCGGGAGCCCGACGGGCACAGTGGGGACAGCGGCCACCGGGACGGCCGTCGCGAGGGTGGCCGACATCCCGGTCGGCGGCGGCGCGGTCCTCGCCGATCGACAGCTGGTCGTGACCCGTCCGAAGGCTGACGAGATCCATGTCCTCAGCGCCGTCTGTACCCACCAGGGCTGCCTGGTCGACACCGTCGCGAACGGCACGGTCTCCTGTCCCTGCCATGGCAGCGCCTACTCGTTGACCGGCGGTGTCACCTCCGGTCCCGCGACACGCCCCCTTCCCGCCCAGCAGTTCTCCGTCGTGGACGGTGTCGTCCGGGTCTAGAAGACGTGTACAAAGGCGCACATGGCGCGACCGGTTATCGCCGTCCTCAACGGCCCCAACCTCAACCTCCTCGGCGAGCGTGACCCTGACGTTTACGGGTCCGAGACGCTCGCCGACGTGGAGGCGCGCTGTGCCGCATACGCTGACGGCCTGGGGTTCGACGTCGACTGCCGGCAGACGAACCGCGAGGGCGAGCTGGTCGACATGATTCAGGAGCTGCGGCACGGTGC
>JBKPQA010000023.1:0-3141 GCA_046733835.1 Actinomycetota bacterium | reverse complement strand
TGCGCAGGCTGTCGGTGGCGCACTCGGGGATCGGGATCTCGACGAACTGCCGTTGCCCGCCGTCGCGCTGTGGCGGGACGACCATGCGACGGGCGATCGTCGTGGCGATGGCGGCGCCGAGCTCCCGCCGGACCAGGTGCAGACAGGCGTCGATGCCGGCCGCCGTGCCGGCGCTGGTGATGATGTCGCCGTCGTCGACGAAGAGGACGTCCCGGTTGACCTTGGCGCGGGGATACGCCGCCTGCAGCTCGTCCGCAGCGATCCAATGGGTCGCGCACTGGCGGTCGTCGAGGAGTCCGGCCGCGGCCAGGACGAACGCGCCGCTGCACACGGACAGGACGGTGGCGCCGGCGGTATGGGCCTTGCGGAGTGCGTCGAGCAGCGCCGGGGAGAACTCGCGGAGTTTCGTGGCTGGGACCGCTACGAGGTCAGCGCCCTCTAACCCGTCCAAGCCGTATGGCACGTTGAGGCTCAGGCCGTTCAGGAAGTCGACTGGTCGCTCGGGGTGCTCGGCGCAAGCGCGGAAGTCGAAGGCGGGCACACCGTCGGCGGTGCGGTCGAGTCCGAAGACCTCGTGGACGACCCCGAACTCGAAGGCGGCGGCTTGGTCGGGGAGCAGGACGGCGACGGTTCGGAGGGCCATGCCGACCATGATGACACAGTTGGCAGGAATTTGACGAGAGGTGTCTTGTCTGCCACTCGTGGCGAAAATGCGACGAGCGCAGAATTTCTGCCATGACCACCGAACTGATCGCCACCATCGCCAACACCGCCGGTGCCGTCGTCGTGGTCGCGGCCTTCGCGACCCTTGTCGTCGGCCTCCTGGAGCGGTCCCACCGTCGGGCCAGCGGCCTGGGCCATGCTCCCTACGGCGCCGACCTCGGCGCTTCTCCGGACCGTGACCGCGTCCGCGACGCCGACACCCTGCGGGTCGAGGACGAGCTGCGCGCGGCAAGGACCCGCGACGCCGGCCCGACGCATACTCGCTCGACCACCTCGCAAGCAGGCCGGGGGCACCGGGGCACCGCCCGACCGACGCTGCGGGCCGTCTGACGGAGCCTTCGGCCGAACAACGGGCCCGCCCCCGTTCGGCGCCGGCACCAGGCCGCCCACCGGGCTCGCGCATGTGGGCGGCCGCGCGGGTGCCCTAGATTGACGGCATGTCGCGTCCTCACGTCTCCGCCATTGTCGAGGACGCGTGGCATCGAGGGCTCGAGCGTGGGCTGCGCCGCCGGGGGTGGCAGAACCGGATCATCGGCCACGTGGGCTACGGGTCGTCGACGTTCCTCCGGGTGTTCGCCCGCGTACTGCTCGGGCGGGCGCGGGAGGAGGGGACCAGCAGCGACGAACCGGATCCCACGTACGGCGGCCTCCGTTCACCGTACTTGCGCGACCGCGGCTGGCGGGCGTTCGTCACGGCTCCGGCCATGGGCGTCCCGATCTCGGTGACCGTCGGCGACCGGACTTTCCACAGCCGTAGCGATCGCTCGGGCCACGTCGACGCGACGTTCCGTGACCACGGCCTCGAACCCGGATGGCACCGGGTGAAACTCTCCGCCCAGGGCGCGCAGGACGTCGAGTCCGAGGTCTTCATCGTCGGGCCCGATGTGACGACCGGCCTGGTCAGCGACATCGACGACACCGTCATCTCCACCTCGCTCCCCAGGATGATGATCGCCGCCTGGAACACCTTCGTGAAGCACGAGGGCGCGCGACGCGTCGTGCCGGGCATGGCGCCGATGTACCGCCAGCTGCTCGCCGAGCATCCTGGCGCGCCGATCGTCTACATCTCGACCGGCGCCTGGAACACCGCGCCGACCCTGAACCGGTTCCTGCGCAACCACGGCTATCCCGTCGGCCCGCTGCTGCTCACCGACTGGGGACCCACAAACACCGGATGGTTCCGCAGCGGTCAGGAGCACAAGCGGGCGTCACTCGACCGGCTGGCCAAGGACTTCCCGAACGTCCGGTGGATCCTCGTCGGCGACGACGGCCAGCACGACCCGAAGATCTACCAGGACTTTGCCGAGGCGCGGCCGGAGCTCGTCGACGCCATCGCGATCCGGCAGCTGACACCCACCGAGCAGGTCTTGTCCCACGGTCTGCCGGTCTCCAACGAGGAACTCCAACCCCGCAGCTCGAGGGCCCCACGTGAGGTTCCGGTCTACTACGCGCCCGATGGGTACGGCCTGCTTGACATCCTCCGCAACGCCGGCAAGGTCGGTGCTGCTCATCCCGCCTGAGATGTCCTATCGACGGCAGTCCGTTCGTAGCAGAGGTGAGGGGCGGCCGTCGGGGCTGCCGTGAGCAGAGGAGCTGGAGATGGCGCTGTACCTGATCGCCTTCAACGACGAGTGGGTGCCCGACCTCACGATGGACGAGATTCGTGAGCGGGGCCTCGCCGGCCGGGCCGTGATCGAGGAGATGCGGACGGACGGTGTCTTCGTCTTCGGTGACGGCGGTCTCGACGCGTCGACGGTTGTGTGCAGTGTCGAACCCAAGGATGGTTCACCGCTGTTCACGGACGGGCCGTTCGTCGAGACGAAGGAGCACCTCGGCGGGTTCGCCGTCGTCGATGTGGCCGATGATGCCGCTGCCCGGTACTGGGCCGGCCGGATCGCGGTCGCCGTCGGCTGGCCGCAGGAGGTGCACCGCTTCCCGCATCGGTTCGAGTGGCTCAACACTGAAGCCCAGCGCGAGACGGCGTCTTGACCTGGATGGGTTGACGGACAACACCTCACGACAACTCCGCACTGCGGCCAATTAGTCGAACATTCTGGAGATCGACCCGCAACAGGTCATCACGTGCGGAGAACTTGTCCGCTGGCCTCCAGGCGAGACGACGTCATGGCGGGTGAGACGATGACGCCGTGCCGGAGCTGCCCGAGGTCCAGGCGCTCGTCGACTTCCTCGCCGAGCGGACTGACGGCCTCGCTGTAGCCGAGGTCGAGCTGGCGTCGTTCTCCGTCCTCAAGACCTTCGACCCTCCTCCCACCGCGCTGGCCGGCGCGCCGGTCGACGGCTGGTCGCGTCACGGCAAATTCCTCGACCTCGACGCCGACGGCATCCATCTGGTCTTCCACCTGGCCCGCGCCGGCTGGCTGCGCTGGTCCGACGCCCTCCCCAACACCAGGATGCGCC
>JBKPQA010000022.1:0-13351 GCA_046733835.1 Actinomycetota bacterium | reverse complement strand
GTAGAGGACCGCGTCGTGACCGCCATCCTCCCGCGGCTCGAGGACCAGGACCGCGTCCGGCTCCTGGTCGCCACGGAAGCCCGTCAGGTGGGCGAAGGCCGAGTGCGGCCGGAAGACGTAGTCGGTGTCGTTGCTGCGGACCTTCAGCCCGCCCGCGGGAATCACGAGGCGCTCGCCCGGAAAGGCCTTGCTGACCTCAACCCGGCGCGCCGCCGCATACGGGGCGACCTCAGCCCGCTCTGGTGTGGCGACCGATCGAGGCGCCCAGCCGGACTTGACAAACTTCCGGAACTCCTCAGTCGTGGGGTTGCTGCGGTTGTCGCTCTTCTTCTGGGCCTCGCTCACCGGCCCATCGTCCCACTCAGCGCGGCCGGACCAGGACGAAGGCTTGGCGGACGGTGCGACCGCCGGCGTCCGGGCCGGCCAGCTCCGTCGTCGCGCCGGTCGCCACGTCATAGGCGACCAACCGGTCACCGTCCATAGCGCACCGGGTGCCGCCGAGGTAGACGGTGCGGCCGACGGCCCGGTTGGGGACGAGTCCCTCCCCGACACCAGCGGCGGTCATCGGGGCGATCCGGCGGTCGTAGAGGATGCTGCCGAACGCCGGTGAGCAGAAGTCGTCGAGCTGGACGACGTCGGGCCCGGCGGTCTGCCACGCGGCGGCCACCCGGACCGGTGTCGCTCCGGCCGGCGCGACGAGCAGCGGCCGTCCCACCAGATTGTTGAAGGCGTTGATCTGAACCGACGAGCCGCAGCCCACGACCGCCTCGGTGGCCGACCAGTCACCCAGCGGCTCACAGGTGGGCGCCTGCTCGAAGGGACCGGGGCCGGCGATCGTGTCGGTCGCGAGGTCGAGGAGCTGGAGTGGTCCGTCGCGGGACGAGAGCAGCGCGGTCGAGCCGTCCGGGCTGACCAGGACGCCGGGGTGGCGTGGGCTGCCGGCGGTGCTGGTGAGGGCCGTGTCGTACTCCGTGCGGAGGTTGCCGTCCCAGGTCCAGCGCTGGAGGCGCACCGACGACGAGGGGTCGGTCCAGAGCGCGAGGTATCCGTAGCTGGGGTCCGGTCCGGTGTACCGCAACGTCTTCCAGCCGTACGGCGTCACGAGCTCCCGAGCCGTCCCCGACGGAAGGTCCCACTCCTCGGCGCGCGAGCCGACGGCGACCAGCAGGTGTCGGGCGTCCGTAGTGACGTCCTGGACGACGATGCTGTCCGGCGCGCTGCTGAGCCCGTAGCGCGTTCCTTGAGGGCTCACCAGCATCAGGGTGGTCGTGATGGCGGTCGCCGGGGTGGCGGTCGCGATGACCACCCATCCCGGGCCGACCTCGGCCCAGGGGATCGCATCGCGAGGCCGTTCGCCGGGGCCCAGTGCCGGAGACGGCAACCGGGTCGTGACCTGAGCGTCCGACGGCGACGGGGACGGAATCCGAGGCGGAGTCGGACCGGTATAGCGCTGGACGCCGGTCTGGACGGCGAGGACGACGGCCACGACGATGACGGCGGCGACGGCCAACAGCCACCAACGGCGGTGCTGGGCGGTCCGCCGTGCGTCCTCGTCGACGACCTCGGTGAAGCGCCAGCGAAGGTCCTCGGCGCCGATCGCGTCGGCGCGCCGTTCGAGCGCCTCGGCGACGCGGTCTCTCGTATGCGTGTTATCGGGCTCGTCGGGACGCCGCAGGCTGCCGAACGCCACCGTCCGAAGGGCGGCCACCGTGCGCTCGTTGGTTCGCAGGGTCGCCGCCACCTGCGGGCGGGTCAGCCGGCCCCAGACCTCGAGGACTACCACCTCGCACTCGCGTCGGGGTAGCGCCAGGACGTCGCTGTAGGTGTCCCGACCGGGTGCCTGGGGGCGCAGGTCCGGCCGCCTCCTGCGGCGCACGGCCCGGCAGCCCATCACGACGCGGGTCCGCAGGTCTGCGACCACAACTCCCGGGTCGAGCCGCCTGCGGTCGGTGCGCCGGAGCAGTCCGAGGAACGCGCGCTGGACCACCGCCTCGGCGACGTCGCGGTCGTCGAGCAGCAGCAGTGCCAGCCGCACCATGGAAAGCCGCTGCGCCGCATACAGGCCATCCAGGTCGGTCGTCAGGGCGGAACGAGCTCGCACGGCCGACCTCCTGCCACCCGATCGCGACCGAGGTCGCCCCGTCTGATCGTCCATCCTCGCATCCGGACCTTGGGAGGCGAGCCCACGCACCCACGCATAGGGTCGAACCATGGCGATCAGCAAGGGGGACACCGTCTCGTGGAACACGTCCCAGGGCCGGACGCACGGCAAGGCTGTGGAAAAGCGGACGTCGGAGTTCACGTTCGACGGGCAGAAGTTCAACGCCAGCGACGACGAGCCCTACTGGATCGTCGAGTCGGACAAGACCGGTGCCAAGGCGGCTCACAAGGAGTCCTCCCTGAAGGCCGGTTGAGACGCGGCCGCCCCCCGTACAGTGACCGGCATGGCATCGGGGGATGGGGAGCAGACTCAACGCGCCTGGGAGTCGAGCGGCCCGGAGTCACGCGTGGCCCGGCCCGAGCGGCCGGCGTTGTCCGACCGGACACCAGCGCCGGTCACCGGTAAGGCGGCCGTACCGGCGGCGCTCCGGCGGTCGCAGACGATGTGGTACGTCGCCGTCGCACTGCTCTTCTTCGCGGTCGTGGTGATGGTGATGACCCGGTCGAGCCTCGTCTCCAACCTCACCGAGCTGCTGCACGACCAGGACGCGACGGTGTCCGAGACCCGTCTGGCCGACGCCGCGCCGCTCGTCGTTTACGGGGCCATCGCGGCCCTGTTGGTCGTCGCCATCCCCGAGTGGGGGTTCGCGACGCTGCTCGCCCAGCGCCGCGCGTGGCCGCGGATCGCGCTGGTGCCGGTGGCGATCCTCCACGTTGCGGTAGCAGCTCTGTGCACGATCATCATCCCGCTGACCGGCTGGCAAGGCTGGTTGTTGGTGGTCGCGCTCATCTTCGGCGGGCTGCTCGCGCTGGTGGCTTCGATCCGGGCGTTCGCGCCGTCGGTGACGAGGTGGCTGCGGGGCCGTCGCGACGAAGGGACCGCCGGCTCCGGTTGAGGTGAGACGACCGTCTCGGTATGCGTCGGACGGCTGCCGGGTAGACGGCTGACCAGCTCGGTATGCGGCCGACCAGCTCGTCTCGGTCGTCAGGCGGCCGGCCGGCCCGGGCGGTCGAGGTCCGCGACGATCCCCTCCAGACTGCGGATCACGACGCGGCACAGGTTGCGGGCCCCCTCGCCGTTGGCCGGGTCGCTCTGGAGCCGTCGCCAGTCCTGGATCGCCGACACCGCCTCGCCGCGGAGGGCCACGCGGTCGGCGGACCCGCCGCGCCGCAATCGCGCCTCCGGCGCAGTACCGGACCCGCCGAGAATGGCCTCGGCCTCCGCCAGCCGCTCGGCCGGCAGCTCCGCCGGCGGCGTGGTGTGCAGCGTGGTGATGAGGCTGAGCTCTTCGACGTCGTGACCCGCACGCAGCGCTGCGTCGACGCGGTCGGCGAGAGCGTCGACCGCCGACCCGCCCGAGTTCTCGTGCTTCCTCAGCTCGCGCTGGACGGTCAGCAACGCTGACCGGGACTTCAAGGCGTCGGCCCGTGCGGCGAACTGGGTGGTGAGGATGCGGGTGACTTGGTCGAGACCGCTGCGACGGACCAGCTCATCGGCCAGGGTCGACCCGGTCAGGTAGCCGTCGCGGACCAGGACCGTGGCCAACCGGATCCCGAACACCCCGAAGCGCTGGATGAGTGCCGACCGGACCTCGGTCGTCGCCGCCGGCGCGTCCGGCAGTGGCGTTGACACGAACCGGTCCGCGGACAGCAACAGCGAGTCGCGGTCCTCCCGGCTGAGAGCCGCGAGGTCGCGAAGGGCCTCGAACTCGACCTGCCGCAGCGTGCGACCGCTCTCCGCGAGGAGACCCGCGACGGGGACGACGTCGAGACAGAGCGCTCGCACCGCAGGGTCGGTCCGGTAGCGCTGCGCCACCTGGGCGGCGGAGATAAGCGCGTCGATCCGGCCGGAGCCGACCTCGTCGGCCCGGGACAGCACGGCCAGAGTCATTGCGGAAAGGCTGGGCTCGGACTGCTGGTTGCGGAACGCCTCGAGGAAGTTCGCGTCGGTCGCATGGAGGTGGCGCATCAGGTAGACGACCGCGTCGACGACCGAGACCGAGTCCTCCGGCGTGAGCGCCGCCGACGAGTGGAGGCTCAGCTCCTCGGACAGCGAGGCGAGTCCGGGAGTGTCGACGAGCGTGAGGTCCTTGAGGGCCGGAGACGGCCAGTGGACGTCGATGCGCTCGATCTCCTCGATCGCCAGGCCGTCGGTCGTGAGCACTAGGCGTCCGTCCACCCGGCGCACCGGCTGCGGGCGTGGTCGCCCGGTCGTAGGCACCAACGTGACGCTGGGGACCCTGCCGTGCCGGTACCAGGTGACGACCCGAGTGCACTCGCCAGTGTCGGTCGGCGCGACCCGCTCGCCGAGGAAGGCGTTGAGAAGGGTCGACTTGCCGGCCTTGACCTTGCCGGCGATGGCCACCCGGAGCGGCTCGTCGAGGCGCTCCTGAGCGGCCTGGAGACGGGCCTGCGCCGCCTCGTCGTCCGCCAGCACGGCCCGCGCCTCCCTGAGAAGCGCGCGCGTCGGGTCGTCCACCGTGGGCACAGTGCTCATGCCGACGTCCTCATCGGACGCGCCGGCCCAGCGGCCGCATGGTCCCGGCCACCGGGCGCGGCTTGGGAGGCGGCGTTACCTCGCATACCGGAGCCGTTGTCGTGCGCGCTGGAGGGGCGGCCAGTCCCCTCTGGACGCCCACGGCGGTCCGGCGCTGAGGTCTGTGCGACGAGCTGGGTGGCCGAGCGGGTGAGCTCGTCGAGCTGGCCGAGGATGTTCTTGACTTCAGCCAGCCGAGCTGCCCGTTCCGCGGCGTTGGCCGAGGCCGCCTTCTGGGCGTTGGCAACGGATTCCCTCAACGACGTGGACAGCTCCTCCGCGACGTCGCTGTAGTGGTCGCGGACCGCACGCTGGACGATCCGCATACGGTCCTTGAGCTGCTTGGAGACGTAGAAGACCACGTCGTCCGAGTACTTCTTTACGAGGACCTTGGCCTCCGCACGTCGCCGCTTGAGCCGCTGGTCGGCCTCGTCGCGGTAGGCCTTGGTGCCGAGGATGATCCCGGCCCCGAGCGAGATGGGGTTGACCAGCGGGATGCCGGCCAGGCCGGTGAGCAGGCCGAACATGAGGATGCCGCCGTAGGAGCCACGCAGCCCGACGAGCATCTTCTGCAGGGCGTTGAGACGACCGGTGTCGAGGCGTCCGAGCTCGTGGACGGGGTCGACCAGACCGGTGGTGTCGTCCAGGTGGAAGTCGGCGGTGAGTGTCTTGGAGTCTTCCGAGAAGTGCTGTCCG
Source organism: Actinomycetota bacterium (assembly GCA_046733835.1). Classification (GTDB taxonomy): domain Bacteria; phylum Actinomycetota; class Actinomycetes; order Actinomycetales; family Dermatophilaceae; genus Lapillicoccus. Next base: position 7,959 of record JBKPQA010000022.1, on the reverse strand, counting down.
ACCTGCTCGACCAGCCACCCGGCGTTGTTCTCCGCCCAGAGGAAGGTGTCCGCGATCGCGGCCGAGATGCGCTGCTCGAACCAGACCGAGAACTCGTCCCACGACTCTCCGGGGTCGCCGCTCTCGATGGACGTCTCGGCCTCGCGGACGATGACCCGGATCCGGTCCCGCAGGTCGTGGTCGAGGTCGGCGTTGAGGTCCGCAACACCGTCGGACAGCGTGGACTGCCAGCGGGACGAACGGCGCTTGAGCTCGTCGGCGCGGGTACGAGCCTCGGTCAGGGCGGCAACCAGCTCCGGGATGGCCGACGGGTCGTCGAGGGCGTCCCGTTCGGCGGTGAGCGCCAGCCTGAGGTTGTCGACGACGCCGGTGAGGTCGTGGGCGGTCGATCGCACGAGCAGCTGGTCGCGCCGGCCGAGGACCTCGGTATGCAGGTAGCGCACCAAGTCGGGGAACCCGGACTCCTCGTTGAGGTCGGCGTCGGCGCGCGCCGCGGCGGCCAGCCGCAGGTTCGACGAGACAGGAAGGATCGGAAGTGAGAGCCCGAGCCGCTCGAGGTGGCCGCGGTCGAGGTCTCGGACGCGGCGCCAGTCGGGAAAGAGGTCGGTCTTGGACAGGACCACGACGACGGTGGGACAGGCGGCCAGCGCCTGACGGAGGAAGGTCACCTCAGGGGCGGTGAACTCGCTTGACGCGTCCGAGACGAGGATCACGGCGTCGGCGGTCGGCAGCGCGGCCAGCGTGCTGGACGAGTGGCTGGAGGCGAGGCCTCCGACGCCGGGAGTGTCGACGAAGACGAGGCCGTCCTGAAGGAGCTTTCGCGGAAGGAAAGCCTTGGCGCCAACCACGGTCCGGCCGTCGCCTCGCCGGGCCCGCCCGGCGACCGAGCCGGCGACGCGGTCGATATCGACCGCCACCTCCTCCGGTTCCGCCGGTCCGCCGGCGGCCGAGGGGGACCGGGACGCGAGCAGCAGTGCGCCGGCCGGCTGGGCGCCGTAGCGGACCTCCATCGGCACCGCCGTGGCGACGTCGTCGTCGACCGGGCATACCGGTGCGTTGACGAAGGCGTTGATGAGCTGGCTCTTGCCCTGCTTGAACTCACCGACGACGAGGACCCGCACTGACGGGTCCGAGAGCCGGCGACTGGTGTGCTCCAGTCGCGAAACCAGGTCAGCGCGCCCCTGCTGCTCACACAGGGACCGGGTGCGCCGTACGAGATCCGGTGCTGCCACGGTCATGTGTTCTCTCCTTTGGTGATGCTGCCCCCGCATCGCCCGGTCGATGCTAGGGCTTCGTCGTTCCGGCGTTTTGCGGATCGCTCGGTTTGGTCCGAACGTCGTGTGCGTTGCCTTGGGCGTCGGTTCCCGGGCAGCACACGGGCCCGGCGGAGAGGTTCCGCCGGGCCCGTGCGTTGGTTCAGCGCTTGCGCGCGGTCACGACCGGTCGATCAGAAGACGTCGTTGTCGTCGACGTTGACCGGGTCGGTCTGGAACGAGTGGTCGGCGTCCACGTCGACCGCGTCGTTGTCACCCCCGTCGTTGTCGATCTCGTCGTTGTCGTTGATCGAGTTGTCGGTCGTCGAGTTGTCGGTCGTGGAGTTGTCCGAGCTGTCGTTGCCGGAGTCGTCGACGTCGACGAGGTCGTTGTCGCCACCGTCGTTGTCCACGCCGTCGTTGTCGTTGAACGAACCGTTGCCGGAGTCCACGACGTTGCCGTTGCCCGAGTCGACGACGTTGCCGTTGCCGGAGTCGATGGCGTTGCCGTTCGCCGAGTTGTCGACGTCGATCCCGTCGTTGTCCTGACCGGAGTTGTCGTTGAACGAGTCGGTCGCCGTGTTGCCGGAGTTGACCACGTTGCCCGAGTCGGTGACGTTCCCCTGGTTGGAGTTGTCCGTCTGCGAGTTGTCGTTCCCCGAGTCGTCCACGTCCACCAAGTCGTTGTCGCCGCCATCGTTGTCGATGCCGTCGTTGTCCTGGAACGAGTCGTTGATCGTCACCGAGTTGTCCGAGTTGTCGGAGTTGTCGGAGTTATCGGAGCTGTCGTTGTACGAGTCGTTCGTCGAGTGGTCGGAGTTGTCCGAGCTGTCGTTGTACGAGTCGCTGATCGACACCGAGTGGTCGGAGTTGTCGTTGTACGAGTCGCGGATCGAGGTGTGCTCGGAGTTGTCGACCGCCACGTCGTCGCCGGCGGCGATGGCGCCGTCCCCGGACGCGATGATCGCCTCGTTGTGGAAGATCTGCGACACGTCGCCGTCGGCCCAGATGTTCTGGTTCACCGACTGGTCGGTGACGGTGTCGCGGTCGTCGATGGTCGAGGAGTACGTGTAGTTGTTAACGATCGAGGTGAGCTGGGCAACGGCGTGGCTGTGGTCGTCCCCATCGTGTCCGCCGGCAGGGCCCCCACCATGTCCGCCACCATGTCCGCCGCTCGGGTAACCGCCGTCGTGCCCGCCGCCGTTGTAGCCGCCGCTCGGGTGCCCGCCGCCTGAGTGCCCGCCGCTCGCGTGGCCACCGCTCGGGTGCCCGCCGCCGCTGTACGCCCACGCGGAGTCGCCGCTCGCATACGAGTGGTTGCCGCCGGTGTTGTACTCGCGGTCCATGCTGACGGAGGCGTAGTCGAGGACCACCGGGCGGACGGCGTCGATGTCCGCGCAGCTCAGGTCGCCGTGCCCGGCACTCGCCAGCGCGGCCTGCGGGTTGGCGTTGTAGGCCTCCGCGGCCTCGGGGTCGCGAAGGAGGTTGAGGATGAAGTCCAGAAGACTCTGGGTGATGGCCATGCGGTGTGTGTTCCTTCCCCTGCGGGTCAAAGCCGGGAACCGTTCCCTGCCTTGCAGGACGGTAGGAACTGGGGCCGCGGCCCCACATCGGGGCATCCACCCCCACCTCCGCGAGCGCATTGGGGGTGGCCGCTGGGCCGGCGGATGAGGGGACTAGGGGGTGGTTAGGGGGTGTAGTTCGGAGGAACCCCCGATGTCCGTACAGCCGATGCGGGTGCCCGCGGCGCGCCTTTAGCGTGGCTGTCCGAGGGCGGACAAAAACGGGGGACGCGTATGCGAAACGGGGCTATGACCGATCTCGTCACCGACGTGGTTGTGGAGCTGGGGGAGACGAACCTCTGGGTGACCATGGTGCGGGCGGGGCGGTTCTCCCGGCCGGGGCTCGTCAAGGGTGCGGCGCCTGGGCAGTTCCCAGCCGACCTCCGGGTCACCGAGTCAGGGCGCTGGTTCTGGGGGTCGCGGCACCAGCTCCATTCCAGCGACATCGTCGTGGCCAATGTGCTTTCGCGCGTGGACGACCCCGTGCCGATGATCGTCGGCCGGGAAGCGGTCGACGGCGCCGAGATGGTCGCCCGGCAGCTTGCGACGCTGTTCAAGCTCGTGAAGCCGGTGGCACCGAGCGGCCTGACGCTCGTGCATCCCGTCGACCTGTCCGCTCGCGGTCGGACCGCCGTGGAGCGGCACCTCTCCCGCCGCCTTCCGGATGGCACGGTCATCACGTGGATCTCGCGCGCAGCGGCCGCGGTGGCCGCTGCTCCGGGGTGCGAGCTCAGTGCCGGAGACCGCGTCGGAATCCTCCACGTCGGAGGCTCCAGCGTGGAGGCAGCCGTGTGGAGGCAGTCCGACTCGGCCGCCGGTGACGTCGTCGCCGTCCGCGTCGACCGTGGAGCGGCGGGCCACGCCGTCGATGACGTCCTGCTCGCGGCGCTCTGCAGCGGAGTCGGCTTCGGGCGACCGGTAGGACCGCCCAACCCCGACCTGCCTCGGCTACGGCGAGGGTGTGAGCGCGCGAAGGTGGCCCTGTCGACGGAGACCGCCGTCGACGTCGATGTCGACGGCACCCCGGTCCGCATGGTGCGCAGCGACCTGGAGGAGCTCAGCGCCCGACTTCTCAGACGCCAGCTGGATACCCTCGAGGCGGCGCTGGCCCGGTCCGAGGACGAGCAGGCGCCGCTGCGGAGGATCGTGCTCCTGGGCGGAGCGGCGGCCGCCCCGTCACTCGTCCAGGCGGCCGGCGCCCGCTTCGAGGTCCCCGTGCTCGCGGTTCCTCGAGTGAGTGACGCGATGGCGAAGGGCACAACCGAGGACGTCAGGGCCGACCAGCCGGCGTTCGTCTCGGCCCCGGTCCCGCACCCCGGCTCCGCGACACCCGCTCCCCCGGCGGCCCGGGCTGATGACTCGAACGTCGGGGCGTTGGCGAAGGCCCGGCGCCATTGGGATCCGGTGGTGCCGCTGACGGCGATACCGGGTGGCGCCTCCCGTTCCGCGGGGCCGAGGTTGACCCCAGCCGCCGCGACGGCCGACCGTTCTGCGGCGGTCCGCCCCGTTGCCGGTCCTGCGGCGAGCTCTGCGGTGAACTCCCCGGCGAGCTCTGCGGTGAACTCCTCGTTGACCTCTGCGGTGAACTCCTCGGTGAGCTCTGCGGTGAACCCGGCGCCGGCTCCCGTGAACGGCGATCGTCCCGCGCCCTCGGCGGGCCGTCACGGAGACGCTGAGACGCCGGCTGCGTCCTCGGTGCTCGCGGCGTTCACGCGGTCGCCGACCCGGCTCAGCCGGCTACCCATTCCTGCACCGACCAATCTGGCCATAGCGGCCGCCCTCCTCGTCAGCCTCGCCGCGGTGCCAGCGATCGGCGGAGTGATGCAGGGTGCCAAGGACTCCACGATGTGGGCGGCGCCCAACGGACTGGGCAGTGCGGCACCGTCCGGTGTGGCGGGCGGCATCGGCGACGGGCCAGCTGGGGCCTTGACGCCGGAGACGGGAAGTCCCTCCGCTCCGTGGCTGTCCAAGCCGACCGGCACGCTCGGCCCCAACCAGCTGCTCTCAATGGTCCGTCCGGCGGACGACGACGACGCGTCCTGGCAGAGAGGACTCAGCGCGGCCAAGGCTTTGGGCCCATTGACCTCCAGATGGGCCACGACGAGTGGTACGACGCCGGACAGCGGGTCAACGCCGGCCGGCGGCTCAGCGCCTACTGGCGCCGCTACGCCCCCTCCTGGCTCTACCTCGGTGGGGGCGACGCCCCCGACGTCCGGCGCCCAATCCGCGCCGCCAGCGTCCGCGAGCGACGCGGACGCGACGAGTCCACCGACCAACCAACCACCACCCGCCTCCGACCCACCATCGTCCGATCCCCCTACGAGTGATCCACCGGCCGCCGACCCGACGCCGTCGGGCGACCCCGCCCCCGAGCCAACGACCGCACCGAGCGCCGCCAATGTCGCGGACGTTACGGACAGCACCGCGCCCTAGGAGACCTGGTGACCCGACACGTCACAGTGCGGGATGCGGAGGTGGTGACCGAGGCGGGGGAGTCGGCGCTCCGGCTGCTCGCGGATGGTCGCGGCCACGTGCTCCTGGTTGCGCCCGCCGGCTTCGGCAAGTCCACCACGCTGCGTCATCTCGAACGCAGCGCCCGTGCGCTGGGTCTTCGCACCCAGCACTATCCCGTCGCTGCCGGGAGCCACGCTCCCGACGTCGTCCTCGTCGACGACGCCCACCTGCTGCCGTCCCGCGAGCTGGCCGTTCTCGGTAACGGCGTGGCGGCCGCCTCCCGGGTGGTCGCCGCCGTCGAGCCTCCCGGCGGGAACGGCTCGTTCGGCGAGGCCCTCGACCGCCTCGCCGACGCCGGGACCGTCGTGTCATTGGAACCCTGGACGGCCGACGAGGTCGCGACGCTGCTCAACCCGACCCGCGATCACGACCCGCTCCACGAGGCTGGGGCCGTGGTCTCGGCCACCGGCGGCCTGCCATGGTTGGTCACCGAGCTGCTCGCATCCAAGGAACTCGCACACAAGGAACCCGTGCCGGTGCCCCCGCGACGCGGCCAGCCCACCCGCCCGGAACGTCAGATCCTGCGCGCGCTCGGCCGGTTGCCGAAGCAGGTGAACGAGGTGGTCATGGCCCTCTGCGCGGGGTATGCCGTCGACCGGGGTCCGCTGCCACCTCCGCTCGCGCCCCTGGCGGGTGCACCGCTGCGCAGCCTCCTCGACCGGGTCTACGACGCCGGAATCCTCACCCGCGACGGCCAGGTGCCGCCGTTGGTGCGGCGAGCCGTTCTGCACCACGCGCCGCGGCACCGGATCCGTCCCTACCTCGTGACCGTGGTCGACGACCTGGTCGGCGCCGGCGTCGATCTCGAACCGCTCGCGGAAGACCTCGTCTCCGCGGGCCTGCGGGACCCTCGGCTTGTTGCCGCGCTCGTCGCCCGGGGTGACACCCTGCTCGGGGACGACCCGATCACCAGTGCCAGCCTGTATGCGACTGCTATCGACGGCGGCGGGGTGGCCGACGTCCTCTCCGTCCGGCGGGCGGAAGCACTCGCCCTCGGCGGCGACCTCGACGCGGCTCGGGCCGCCCTCGCCGGCGTCTCGACGGTGGACCAGGATCCGGACCCCGACGGGGTGCGGGTGGCGGCGACCGTCGCCGTGCTGAGCGGTCAGCTGCAGCAGGCGGCTGCCGTGTGCGGCTGGGCGGCCGAGCGCCGCCTGGGCGAGGACGCAGACGCGGCGGACGTTGCCGCATACGTGCTGTTCGGCAACGGCGACGCCGCCCTCGCCGGCGCGCTGCTCGACGCAACCGGTGAGCGGGCGCCGAGCCTGACCGAGTCGGCGGTGCGCGGCATGGCCACCGCTGTCCGTGACTCCCTCGGGGCGGAACCGGCCACCGCGCTGTCGCAGCTGGTACAAAGCGCCCTGGGCCCCAGCACTGGCCGTCGCGAGCTGCGGCCCGACCGCCCGGACACCCTGGCCGCGCTTCTCGCGCTGCACGCCGGAGATCTGGCCATGGCCGAGTCGGTCCTCGTGCGGCATACCGAGTCCGGCGACCCCTTCGCCGCCTCTCGGAGCGCCGCTCTCCGGTCGTGGACGAGCATGCAGGCCGGGCGGTATGCGGACGCGCAAGCCTTCCTCGACGCCATCGACCCGCGCTCTCCTCGGGAGCAGCCGTGGGCGTGGGGGCTGCGCCTCGGGCTCGCCCGGCGTCAGGACGACGTTCGCGCCCTCACCCGGCTCTGGGTCGACGCCCGCGGGGTGTTGGTGGGCCACCCGGTCGACCTCTACAGCCTCCTGCCGCTCGGCGAAATCGGCCTGGCCGCAGCTCGGATGCACGAGCCAGAGCTCGCGGCGCCGGTCTGGAACCGCGCCCTGGAGCTGCTGGATCGCCTCGGCAAGCCCCCGCTGTGGGGACCGGCCTTTTACTGGTACGGCATCCAGGCGGCCATCCTCACCGACCGGCCCCACGCGATGACCCCCTACGCCAACGCCCTCCTGGCCGCCGCGCGGACCAGCCCGTTCGCGGCCGCGCTGGCGCGGGCCGGCCGTAACTGGGTGGCGGTCCTCGGCGGTGATGTCGACGCCGTCGCCGTTGACGCGGCGGCCCGTGGGCTGGCCGCGGTCGGGCAACGGTGGGAGGGGGCGCGGCTGGCCGGACACGCTGCCGCCCGCGCGTCCGACCGCAGGATTACGACGTCCCTGCTGGAATCCGCGCGCGACCTGCTGGCGGCGACGGCGACCGGTGGCCCGCGGCATCCCGTTCCGTCACCGGCCGAGTCCAAGGCCGGCGTCGTCGCCCTGAGCGCACGCGAGCGGGAGGTCGTCGAACTGGTCCTTGCCGGCATGACGTACCGGCAGATCGGCGAGTCGCTCTACCTGTCCGCCAAGACCGTCGAGCACCACATGGCGCGGATCAGACGACGCAGTGGGGCCGCCACCCGGTCCGAGTTGCTGGAGCGGCTCTCGGCCAGCGTCGCGTAGCTGGCCCGGAGGCGTCTCGGGAACCTGTCGTCACAGTCCGAGGACCACGTGCAGGGCCCGGTTGACGTCGTCGACATCCGCACCGCCCAGGTGGCCCACCAGCCGGCCGAGCCGGGTCGGATCCACCGCGGCGGTCTGCTCGACCATGACTCGTGTCTTCACACCGCCGAGCACGATCTCGGGACGAAAGGAGGCCGGTCGGGCTTGTGT
>JBKPQA010000021.1:0-6689 GCA_046733835.1 Actinomycetota bacterium | reverse complement strand
GCGTCTCTGGTTCGTGCGGCGCCGGTACGGATTCCCGTGCGGTTCAGAGCACGAACCGGGGCCAAGTGGTCAGGAGATGCGCTGGGCGCGACGAGCGCTCAGCTCGTCGTCCGGATGCGCGGCCGGCACCTCGTCCTCCGGCCGCTCGCTCGGCAGCTCGGCGAGGGATCCCTCGACCTCGCGCCAGACGCGCCCGACGGCAATTCCGAACACGCCCTGGCCGCCCTGCAGCAGGTCGATAACCTCGTCCGGCGACGTGCACTCGTAGACGCTGGCCCCGTCACTCATCAGGGTGATCTGGGCCAGGTCCTCGACGCCGCGCCGGCGCAGCACCTGGATGGCACCCCGGATCTGCTGCAGGGAGACGCCGGTGTCGAGCAGACGCTTGACGACCTTGAGGACGAGGATGTCGCGGAACCCGTAGAGGCGCTGCGTCCCGGAACCGGTGGCGCTGCGCACCGAGGGCTCGACCAGGCCGGTCCGGGCCCAGTAGTCGAGCTGACGGTAGGTGATCCCGGCCGCGCGGCAGGCGGTCGGACCGCGGTAGCCGATGTCCTCGCTCAGCTCCGGGAGATCGTCATCGAAGAGCAGGCCCTGGGCGGACGCCGGGACGTACTCCCGGCTCGTACGGCGCTCCTGCGCGTCTCCCGTGGCGGCCACGGCGTCCTCCTGAGCGGGTGTTCGGATGTCCTTCGGCTGTCCGTGCCACGCCGTCGTCGGAGAAGAATCCCCTGTAGTTACACGGCGGTGTTTCGACGCTGACCTATCGACGGTAAGGCGTTGCCGAGGGTGGGTCAATCACCGGTCGACGGTGAGCCCGCCGGCGTGTCGCACGGCGACGTATACCCTCTACCTGTACTGGACCCTTAGGTCTCGCGCGTGGTTCCCTCTTCGCCAGGGTCGACGTGCGGGTTCTCGAAGTCCTCCGCCGAGACGTGGTCGAGGAACTCACGGAACTTCTCGACCTCGTCGTCCTCCTCCGGTGTGAGCGCTACGCCGGCCTCCTCCAGCACCGCCTCGGCCACGACGATCTCGGTCTCGGTTCGGAGGGCGAGGGCGATGGCGTCAGACGGTCGTGCGCTGATCTCCCGGGACCCGTCGATGACGAGGATGGCGTAGAAGACCTTGTCACGCAGCTCGACGATGCGGACCTGCGTCACCCGGTGGCCCAGCTCCTCGATGACGTCCTTCATGAGGTCGTGGGTCAGCGGCCGGGGCGGTTCCACGCCCTGCTGGGCGTAGGCGATGGCGGTGGCCTCCGCCGCTCCGATCCAGATCGGCAGGTAGCGCTCGCCGCCCCGCTCGTGGAGCAGCACGATCGGCTGATTGGTGGGCTTCTCGACCCGCACCCCGAGGACGTCGACGGGCTTCACTCGTCACACGTTACTTGTCTCTCCACGGCTTCGTCAGCCGGGGCTCACCCGGCAATTGGCCAATTAGCGCGCCAAGGCGCCAGATCCGGTCATCCGCGGCGCAAGCCGGAGCGCACCAGGGCGGTGTGCAGTGCGACGCAAAGACGCAGGACCTCGGGCGTCGGGTCCTCGGGGGTCGCGGCCTCCCCCCGCGGAGGTCGACCCGCGGCGGACCGCGCCGGCTGCACGATCTGCTGGACCAGGCCGATCTCCCGATCGGCGGCGGTTCGGAACGGACGCAGGTGCCGGGGTTCGACACCGTATGCGGCAAGGGCCGCCGCCGCGCGCGCGACGGCCAGCGCGTCATCGTCGAAGTGGCCGCCGGCGTCGGCGCGGACCAGGCCGTAGGTTTCGAGGGCGTTGAGCGTGGGGCGGTCCAGTCCCGCCGCGTCACGCAGCTCACGGGCGGTCAGCCGGAGGGTCAGCGGCGCGGCGAGCTCATCAATGGTGGGGACGTCCGGGTCGGCCGTCGGATCCGGTACTCGGGGACGCGCGTCCGGGTCATCAGCCTCCCCCGGCTGTAGGCCGCGATCCATCGCGTCGAGCGCGTCCCGGATCACCTTCAGCGGCCAGAAGCGGTCGCGCTGCGCGGTCAGGATGTAGCGCAGCCGTTCGACGTCACGGTCGGTGTACGTGCGATAGCCAGCCCCCGTGCGGTGTGGCGTGACCAGCCCCTCAGCCTCGAGAAACCGGATCTTGGAGATCGTGAGGTCCGGAAAGTCGGACGCGAGCGCGGCCAGGACCGCGCCGATGGTCCGCGTGCCGGGCGTGGCCGCCTGGACGACCCGTCCGCTGCCCGGCTCCGTCACCGCTCTGGAGGCGCCTGCGGCGCCGGGTCCCCGTCCGGCGTCGGAGGGCCGCACTACTGTCGCTGGCCCGCGTAGAACACGAGGCGGAACTTGCCGATCTGGACCTCGTCGCCGGTTCGCAGCTGGGCGTGGTCGACCAGCTCGCGGTTGACGTAGGTGCCGTTGAGCGAGCCGACGTCACGGACCGCGTACCCGTCGCTCTCCTGGACGAAGACCGCGTGCTTGCGGGACACCGTGACGTCGTCGAGGAAGATGTCACTGTCGGGATGCCGGCCGGTCGTGACCTCCGCGTCGTCGAGGAGGAACCGGGCGCCGGTGTTGGGACCACGCAGGACGATGAGCAGCCCGGTGCCGGGCCGGAGCGCGTCGATGGTGGCCTGGTCCTCGGCCGACAGGCCGCGGGCGTCCAGCTCGACCGACTCGTGTCCGGCGCCGACGCCCTGGAAACGCATGGTGGTCGAGTCGCCCTGCCGACCGGCCGGAGACGACGTCTTCGCCGTCACGTCCGGGGCCTCGGCGGGGCTGGCCTCGGGCTCGTGGTCCGTCATGGCCGCATCTCCTTCGTCACTGCCGGTGCGGAGAACCCTAGTGGATCCCCCTCCCCCTGCCGACGGCGGTTGGACGCAACCGTCTGGCAGCGAGTCTCGTGCTCTCGGGAGTCGCGGTCAAGCAGCGAACGACGCGGATCCGCCCGCACTCACTCGAGTCCGTCGCGGTATGCGGCAGCGTCCAGCAACCCGTCCAGGCCCTCGGCGTCGGAAGGGCGCAGCTCGTACATCCAGCCGTCGGTGTAGGGCGCCGTGTTGACCAACTCCGGTGCGCCGTCGAGCGCGGAGTTGACCGCCGTCACCTCCCCGGACAGGGGCGCATACAAGTCGCTCACCGACTTCGTCGACTCCACCTCACCGCACGTCTCACCGCTCGTGAGCGTGTCGCCAACGGCCGGGAGCGAGACGTAGACGACGTCGCCGAGCGCGTTCTGGGCGTAGGACGTGATCCCGACCCGCACAGTGCCTCCGTCGAGCTCGTCCACCCACTCGTGGTCGGCGGTGTAGCGCAGGTTGTCGGGGTACTCCAGATCGCTCATCGCGCTCACTCTCAGGACGGGAGGGAAGACGGGTGGAAACCGACGAGGTGCTCACCTCGTCGTCGTGGGACTGCTCGAGGCGCTCGACGGGCTCGCCGCCGGGGCACCCGCCTCGGGGACGGGCTGAGCGTAACGAGGCGTTCGCGGCGACTGCAACGCGTCGATCCGCACCATGTCGAGCTGCTCCACGGTGGCCGTGGCGTCCGCGCGGCGCAGCGTCTCGACGATGCCGCCAGGGATGTTGAGCGCCGACGCCATCGTCGCCTTGTCTCCGATGGCGAGCACGGTGAACGGCCGCGTCAACGGCTGACCGTCGACCTGGATCTGGCCGCCGGACGAGGAGAACCACGAGCTCGCCACCACTCGGTTCGCGCCGTACTGCACGACCTCGGCGCCGGCATCGCGCAGCTCCTGGAGCAGGTCGAGCATCATCGCGGACGTGACCTTCTGACCCGGGTCGGCGATCGTGACCTTGATCCCTGGCCCTTGGGCCGGCGCCGTCCCGGCGAGCAGCCGCAGCGCCTCGAGCTGCTTGGTGGCCTGGTCGATGGCCGCTTGGCTCGTGTTGGCGCCGCTGGTCAGGGCGTCGCGTTGACGCTGCAGGTCCCGGACCTGCTCGTCGAGCCGGGTCGAGCGCTGGCTGACGTCGTCGAGGACTCGCACGAGGTCGTCCTGTCGCATGCTCTCCAGCCCCGACTCCTGGGTCTGCTGGATCTGGGTGGCGATCGCGAAACCGAGCGCCAGCGCCAGCACCGCACCCAGGACTTGGGCCTTCGTGCTGCGGGGTGCGCCGGCCCGGGCCAGCCGCCGCCACGGCGAAGCGCTGCTCGGCGAGGGCGCGCCGGCTGAGGGCGGCGGCGCTGCAGCAGGCGCCGGCTCGTTCTTCTGGTCGTTCTTCTCTTCGGACATCGCTCAGGCCTTGAAGAGGTGACGTCGGATGGAGGCCACGTTGGAGAAGATCCGCACACCGAGGACGACGACGACGCCGGTGGACAGCTGGGTGCCGACCCCGAGCTGGTCGCCCAGGAAGACGATGAAGGCCGCGACCACGACGTTCGAGAGGAACGACACGACGAACACCTTGTCGACGAAGATGCCGTCGAGGACCGCTCGCACCCCGCCGAAGACCGCATCGAGGGCGGCGATGACGGCGATGGGCAAATAGGGCTGCAGCCACACCGGCACCGACGGATGCAGCAGCAAGCCGACGAGGACGCCGACGAGGAGACCGATGGCGGGAATCATGAGCGGGAGGCCTCCGTGCTGGGAGTCGAGACGCCCGAGGGTGAGCCGGTGGTCGGCGAGACCGGGACCGCGTAGCTCAACGGCAGCGACGGGCTGCGTGGGACGTCCACTCGAGAGGGAGTCGTGATGGTCGACGGGATCGCATAGTTGTCGCCGAGGGACTTCAGGTATGCGCCGGACGCCGAGCTCGCGAACGCGGTCTGCAGCTCCCGGCCGTCACCCACCGCGGTGATCGCGTAGGGCGGGCTGAGCGGGCGATAGTCGACGAGGATCGCGTCCCCGGCGAACCGGATGGACGACCGTGAGGTCAGCCGCTGACCGTTGATCGAGATCGCCTCGGCACCTGCCTGCCACAGCCCGTTGCAGAGGATCTGGAGGTCGAAGGAGGTGACCCGGCCCTTGGGGAAGCCGCCCGTGTCCCGAGGGTCTCCACTGCCGCTCTGCGTGCGGGCGTCCGGTGCGTCGTCGACGGTCAGGACCAGTCCCGGTCCGGTCACGGCCACGTCACCGGTGAGCAACCTCAGCCGGTTTAGCTCGTCCGACAATTGGGACGCCTGAGAGGCCAGTGCTGCCGACTGGGCGTCCTGGATCTGCTGGCCGAGTGCGCTCACGTCACGAGCCAGCTCGTCGCCGCGGGCTTGGCGCGCCTCAATCTGCTCGATGAGCTGCTCCTTCTCCCGGGACGCCGTGGTGCCCACCGGCCGGAGGGCGAACGCCGCCGCGACGAGGAGGAAGCCGATGAGGATGGCGGCTATGAGGAGGAGTGGGCTGCGCAAGGACGTGCTGGGTGGCAACCCTTCGCCCTCGCGGCGAGCGGCGGCCGCGGCGTACGAGGGATCCAACGGGCGGTCCATCAGCTGCTGCAGCAGGCTCATCGAGCCGCCGACCGGGCGTCGGCCGTCGCTGTGGAAGCCGGGTTCGGCGCCCGAGTCGGCTCGTTCGGAGTCCGGTCGTCCGGGATCGCGGGCCCCCGGGTCGGGCGGCGGCGCGCTCATGGTGCCCTCCTCACCGTCCCCGAGGTCGCGGTGCGAGCCCGGATCACAGAGGTGGCCTGAATCGCATACAGGACTGCCGCCAGCCAGTAGAGCGTCACTCCCCACCAGGCGAACGCCCACCCGAGCGGCCGGGCGATGTCGCCGACAGGACCCTCGACCGTGCTGAGCAGAAGGATGGGGAAGGCGTAAAGGAGGTTGAACGTCGCCGCCTTGCCGACGAAGTGGACGGGCAGACCGGTCTGGCCGACCCGCTTGAGCAGCAGCATGACGACGCCCATGAACAGATCGCGCGCGACGAGGGCGATCAGAAACCAGAGCGGGATGATGTCGCGCAGCGCGAGGGCGACCAGCGTGGTGAGGACGTAGAGGCGGTCGGCGATCGGATCGAGGAGCTGGCCGAGCCGCGAGACGAGATGAAACCGGCGGGCGATCTTGCCGTCGAGGTAGTCGCTGATCCCGGAGAGAGCCAGGACCACGAAGGCCCAGACGTCCTGGTGGGTGAACAACAACCAGAGGAACACCGGGACGCCGACGAGCCGAAGCGCGGACAGCACGTTGGGCACGGTGAGGACGCGGTCGCTCACCTCACCGGTCGTCGGGCTCGGAGTCCGCTCCCCCTCGCTCACCCCGGAAGCCTAATCGGGTACGACCCAGGTAGCCCTCACCGTCGCCGGAACCGGCGGTCGACGGTCCACCCGCCGCCGCCGAGGCCGGCAAAGGTCAGTCCGACAGCGGCCAGCAGCAGCTCGAGCTGGCCGGCGAAACCTTCTCGGCCGGCGATAAAAATGCTGCCCGTGCGCCACACGACGTAGACCAGCGCCCCCACCATGAGGATGGTGATGCCGACGCCGACGACCCGCACGGCGATCCCGAAGATCAACGCGACGGCGATGGCTACCTCGCAGACGGCGACGACGAAGGTCATCGTGTCCGCGTACGGAACGCCGTTCTGGGCGAAGCTCGCACGTGTGGCGTCGATGTACTGCAATTTCTGCAGTCCGTGGATCCCGAAGATGCCCGCCACCACGAGGCGCAGGATCAGCAGGGCCAGCGCGCCGTCGAACCGGTCGACGACGTGGCGAGTCTTCGCCGGGCGCTCCTCGTCGGGTTGTTCCCACTCGGTTTGGCTCACCGGAGTGAC
>JBKPQA010000020.1:0-4499 GCA_046733835.1 Actinomycetota bacterium | reverse complement strand
ATCACCAAGAGCTCGGTCTCATTTCTCATCGTCGGCACTGCGCTGCTGATGATCCTCGACCTTCTCGGCATCCCGCTCGCCCCACTGCTGGCGTCGGCAGGCGTCGCCGGCCTGGCCATCGGCTTCGGCGCCCAGAGCCTCGTCAAGGACACCTTGTCTGGCGTCTTCATGATCGTCGAGGACCAGTACGGCGTCGGCGACGTCATCGACACGGGCACCGTGGTCGGGACGGTCGAGGAGGTGACCCTGCGGATCACCCGGATGCGCGACGGCGACGGCGTGGTCTGGTATGTCCGCAACGGCGAGATCCTCCGACTCGGCAACCGCAGCCAGGGCTGGTCGGTCGCCGTCGTGGACGTCGAGGTCGCTTACACCGAGGACGTTGCCCGGGTGACGGGAATCCTCGGCGCCGCGATCGAGCCGCTGGTCACGGAGGAGCTGTGGAAGGACCTGCTCCTCGACCCACCCTCGGTGACGGGGATCGAGTCCATGGCGCAGGGACTGGTCACCCTGCGCGTCGCCGCCAAGGTCCGCGCCAACGAGCGGGACACCGTGCAACGAGAGCTTCGGACCCGGATCAAGTCGGCGCTCGACGCCCACGACATCCGGATGCCAGTGCCCATCCCGTATCCGGGACCCACGACTTGATCTGCCCTGTCCCGGCGTGCAGAAGCGTGCGCGGGAACGTGGTGCATCGGTGACGTCAGGGGGTCACCCATCCACTTCGATGTCTACACAGCCTGCGGCTCCTCGAACGCGTTGACCATCGAGTGCGCCGCTCGGACCAGGTAGTCGCGCAGGACGAGATCGTGGGTCTCGTCGAGAATTCCCTCGTCCCGAAGTGTGTCGACCGATGCCAGCATGTGCGTGAGCCATCGGTCTCGCTGAGTCGGGGTCACCGCATACGGGGCGTGCCGCATCCGCAGTCGCGGGTGGCCGCGTTGCTCGGAGTACGTCGTCGGGCCGCCCCAGTACTGCTCGAGGAACCCCAACAGTCGCTGCTCGGCGGGACCGAGATCCTCCTCGGGATAAAGCGCCCTCAGCTCGGGGTCGGACGCGACGCCCTCGTAGAAGCGGTGGACCAGCGCGGCGAACGTCGGGTGACCCCCGACCTCGTCGTAAAAGCTCACCCGGCCATCCTGTCAGCCGATCGAGAACCCATGGGACCGCCCCCGGCGATCACGGTTCGGACACGGCGCCCTGCAAATTTGCATGGGCCTCAGAAGTGGCCTCACGCTTGAACGTCGTGACGACTTCGTCCCTCCTCGACCGCGTTCCCGACCGCTCCTCCGACCGCGACGACACCGACTGGTGGCGCAGCGCGGTCACCTATCAGATCTACCCCCGCTCGTGGGCCGACTCCGACGGCAACGGCATCGGCGACCTGCCCGGAATCACGGCGCACCTTCCCTACCTCCGCGATCTCGGCGTCGACGCCATCTGGGTCTCGCCGTTCTACCGCTCGCCGATGGCGGACGCCGGATACGACGTGGCCGACTACGAGAGCGTCGATCCGATCTTCGGAAAGCGTTCTGATGCCGACGCCCTTCTCGCGCGGGCGCACCAGCTCGGGCTCAAGGTCCTCGTGGACCTGGTCCCGAACCACACGTCCGACGAGCACGCATGGTTCCGGGCGGCCCTGGCCGCGGCACCCGGATCGCCCGAGCGGGCCCGGTACATCTTCCGCGACGGCAAGGGTCCCCACGGTGACGAGCCGCCGAACAACTGGCCGTCGGTCTTCGGCGGGATCGCCTGGACCCGCGTCACCGAGGCGGATGGGCGACCCGGCCAGTGGTACCTCCACCTCTTCGACCGCAAGCAGCCTGACCTCAACTGGGCCAACCCGCAGGTGCGCGCCGAGTTCCTCGACATCCTTCGGTTCTGGCTGGACCGCGGAGTGGCCGGGTTCCGGGTCGACGTGGCACACGGGCTGGTCAAGGACCCAACCCTGCCTGACTGGCACGGTGCACTTCGGCTGCTCGATTCCCGCGAGGACGACCACTCCCCCGACGAGCCACGGCACCCGTTCTGGGACCAGGAGGGCGTCCACGAGATCTACGAAGAGTGGCGCGAGGTTCTCGACGAGTACGACGACCCCACACGAATCCTTTGCGGGGAAGCCTGGGTCCAGCCGATCGAACGGCTCATGCGCTACGTGCGCCCGACGGAGATGCACCAGTCGTTCAACTTCGACTTCCTCATGTGCCCGTGGGAAGCGCCGGAGCTGGTCGCGACCATCACCGAGTCGCTCGCGGCCGCCGCCTCCGTCGGCGCGCCGACGACGTGGGTGCTGTCGAACCACGACGTCGTCCGCCACGCCTCTCGTCTGGGGCTGCCCCCCATTCATGGGCGCCTCAACGGAATTCGCGCCGAGGACCCGCAGCCGGACGCCGAGCTCGGCCTGCGACGAGCGCGAGCGGCGACGACGCTGATGCTCGGGCTCCCCGGCGCCGCTTACCTCTACCAGGGCGAGGAGCTCGGCCTCCCCGACGCCACCACACTTCCCGATGAGGTCCGTCAGGACCCGGCTTTTCTTCGCACGGGCGGCAAGGAGACCGGTCGGGACGGCTGCCGCATACCCTTTCCGTGGTCGGCCTCCGGACCATCGCTCGGATTCGGCCCCAC
Source organism: Actinomycetota bacterium (assembly GCA_046733835.1). Taxonomy (GTDB): domain Bacteria; phylum Actinomycetota; class Actinomycetes; order Actinomycetales; family Dermatophilaceae; genus Lapillicoccus. Next base: position 1,874 of record JBKPQA010000020.1, on the reverse strand, counting down.
CGAGGCGACCTGGCTGCCCCAGCCGGCGGTCTACCGCGACTTGGCCGTCGACCGTCAGGAGGGCACGCCGGGGTCGACGCTGGAGTTGTACCGGCGGCTCCTCCACCTTCGGCGCTCGTATGCGTTGGGCTCTGGTGCGCTGCAGTGGCTGGAGGCGTATGCGGACGACCCGCACGTGGTCGCCTACCGCTCCAAGGGGAGCGACCGTGAGGACGTCTCGGTGCTCGTCAATCTTGGCGCGGCGCCGGTGAGGCTTCCGGCTGCGGCGCGAGTGGTGGTGGCCTCGGGTGAGCTGGCCTCCGACGGGGCGGTACCGACCGACGTGGCGGTGTGGTTCACCGTCTGACTGTGGATGACGGAGGAGGCAGTCCCGGCGCGATGTCTAGCGTCGGGTCATGCCTCGATTCGCGGTCCGCCCTGACGACCTTGGGGACGCCGCTGACCTGAGCGGCAGTGAGGTGCCCTCGCTCGAGACGGCCCGGCGACTGGTCCTCTCTGGGACCGGCGAGGCGATGGGAGCACTGAGTCCGGCCGACGGTGTGCTCCTGACCGCGCTCGAAGGGTACGGACACGTCGAGTCGGCCGCGGCCTCCGCGTTGTCAGAGGCGGCCACCCTCCTCTCCGGGGTCCTGAGGTCCGGCGCGGTCGCGTATGCGGCAGCCGACTCTGGCGCTGCTCTCGCCCTCGGAAGTGTCTCCGGGGGTGGGCCGTGAGGCCCGGATCGGGCGGCGCGCTCGAAGCGTTGCCGCTGCCCTTGGGCGCGCCCGGCGGCTTATGGGCGGCGGCGGCCGCGCTGCGGGCGGCCGCCGACTCCATCGGTGTGGCACCGCTCGCTCGATCCGGCGGCCACCTGGCGTCGCTCGACGGGTGGACGGGGGAGGCAGCAGCCGCCGCAGCGTCCGAGCTAGGCGCGGTCGCGCAGCTCGAACAGGCCGTGGTCGACCGGCTGAGCCGGGCCGCTGCGGTGCTCACTACCTACGGTGACCAGCTCGACGCCGCCCAGCGCACCGTCGCCTCGCTGCAGGCCTCATGGACCGCCGTGCTGCCCGCCGATCCGCTGGCCCCGCTTCCCGAGGGCGCGCTGGCGGCGATCGCCGGGACCTACGGAGTCGTCACGGCCGATCTACAACTATCCGTGGGCGTCGCCGCTCATCGACTACAGTCCCTGGTCGCGGAGGTAATCCCCGGCGTGGATTCCGGACCGCGCGGGGCTCGCGTCCTGGGCTGGGCCGACCCGCCGCCGTCGGACGCGGCGGTCCGCAGGACGGTGCACGCCGCGCTCCCACTGGTGTCGGCCGCTCTCGCGCAGCGCGAGGCAGTGGAGCTCGCCGACCTCGCGGTCGGCGACCTTGAGGCGCTGGCCTCCGGAGATGCGGACGCGGCCGCCTGTGCGGTGGCGCGGCTGGGCTCTCGGGTCCGGGACCCGGTCGTCGCGCAGACACTGTGGTCGCGACTCGAGCCATGGGAGAACTCGCGGCTGCTCGACGCGGTCGTGGCTTTCGGTTCAGCCGCACTGACCGTGACGCTGGGGACCGCACTCGCCATCGCTGCAAATCCGCGCTACGCGATGGGCCTGAACGCGGTCATCCGCGATCGCCTGGACGGGTGGCGCGAGCCGTGGTTGGCGCGAATGGCGAATTGGGTTGGCGGCAGCGGCGGTTCGTCAGCCGGTGGCTGGTTCGGTGGTGCCCGGACGCAGGGCACGCTGCTGAAGGGCGCGCGACAGGCCGGGCTGACTCCCGGAATTCGGTATGCGGCCACCGTGGGCATGGCCGTCGTGGCGGCCGACCGCTTTGCAGGGACCGGGATGCTCTCCGGCGGTTCCAACGGCCGGGCGCCGAGCGGCCGGGTGACGCCCTTAGGCGCCGACGGCG
>JBKPQA010000019.1:0-6420 GCA_046733835.1 Actinomycetota bacterium | reverse complement strand
GGGCTTCAAATGTGGTAACGCGGCGGGTTGGAAGCAGGACGCCAGCCGGTCACTGGGGTGCGGGACCGGTCGACTCGCGCACCAGCAGGGTGCCGACCGGTGAGAGCCGGTGTGGCTGGGTGTTGTTGCCGTCGATGAGCTGAAACAGCAGGTCGGTGGCCAAGCGGGCCTTCTCCGCCAGGCCGTGATCCATCGCGGTCAGTCGCGGCCGAGAGACGACGCAGAGCACCGAGTCATCCCAGGCGATTATCGAGACGTCGTCCGGCACCCGCAGGCCCAGCTCGCCGGCGACCCTCAAGGCAGCGGTGGCCATGATGTCGTTGCCGGCCAGGATTGCGGTGGGCCGGTGGCTGCCGCCGAGGATCTGCCGCGTGAGGGCGGCGCCGGAGTCGTACGCATACGTGCCCTCGAGGTGGGTGACCACCATGCCGCGGCTGCCGCCCTCGGCGGTGAGCAGGTCGGCGCGGACGCGTTCGTGGACGTAGCGGATCGGACCGCTGAGATGGGCGATCCGCTGGTGGCCGAGCGCCCGGAGGTGGTCGAGGAACACCCGCACGGTCTCGATCTCGGGCGTCACGAGCCGGCCGATGTCGTCGCTGGCCTGGCGTGAGGTGACAAGGACGCCGGGCATGCCCAATGACGCAAGTAGCGGTATCCGCGGGTCGTCGTCGAACTCGTCGAAGAGGAGGAACCCGTCCACGCGGCGTTGACGGGCCCAGCGCCGGTAGACCTCGAGGTCCTCGCCGCGCTCGCCGGTGAGGCGCAGGAGGAGGGACCCGTCGGCCTCGTTGAGGTACTGCTCGACGCCGAACAACGTCCGCATGTAGTACCCCTCGGCGGTGATGACCGAGGGGTCGCGGGCGATGACCAGGCCGATCGTGCCCGAGCGGCTCGCCGACAGGGCGACCGCCGCGGAGCTTGCCTGGAATCCCAGCTCGTCGGCCAGCTCCAGGACCTTGCGACGGGTCTCCGAGCTGACGCCGGGGCGGCCGTTCAACGCATACGAGACCGACGCCTTGGAAATCGCGAGCCGGCGGGCGATGTCGCTGATCGTCACGCGCTCGGCGCGCTCCGCCCGGTTGGTGCTCACGCCGAGGTGCGCGTCAGCGCCGGGATCGGTCGGGATCCGGAACGATCGCGTTGAGGATCGAGGCCACCACGGTGATGATCAGTGCGCCGAAGATGGCGTCCCAGAAGAAGCTGTCGACGTGGAACGACAGGCCGAACACCCCCGCCAACCACGACGTGAGCTCGAGCATCAGGGCGTTGATGACGAGCAGGAACAGTCCAAGCGTCAGCACGATGACCGGCAACGACAGCAGCTTGACCAGCGGCTTTAAGAACGTGTTGACGATCCCGAAGATCAGCGCGACGACCAGCACAGTGATCAACGTCTGCGTGGCGCTACCTTCCTCGCCGAGGTGGATCCCGGGGACGATGACCGCGGCGAGGTAGAGCGCGGCCCCGTTGATGATCGTCTTGACGACGACGTTGCCCAACCAACCCATGGGCGGCATCCTTCCAGACCGGCCCACCTAGAGTTGACGACATGACGACGTCGTCCTCCGACCGCCCAACGCCTTCTGCGGACGACGTACGCCTGCGTGAGGCACTCGGGGGACTGCCCGCATACGTTCCGGGAAAGCCGGCACCGGCGCGCGAAGGCCTGACCGCATACAAGCTCTCGAGCAACGAGAACCCCTATCCGCCGCTCAAGCGGGTCCGGAAGGTCATCGAGCGAGCGGCCCGCGAGGTGAACCGCTACCCCGACATGGCCGTGACCGAGCTGACTGCCGCCATCGCGGAGGCTGTGGGCGTCGAACCATCACACATTGCGACCGGGACCGGCAGCGTGGGGGTGCTCGGGCAGATCATCCAGGCGACGTGCGACGCGGGTGACGAGGTCGTGTATGCGTGGCGGTCGTTCGAGGCGTACCCGATAGTGACTGCACTGGCTGGGGCGACGTCGGTCAAGGTCGGGCTCGATGCCGAGGCACGCCACCGGCTCGACGCGATGTTGGCGGCGGTGACCGACCGCACGAAGGTCGTGATCGTCTGCTCGCCTAATAACCCGACTGGGCCGGCGGTTCGTGAGCGGGAGCTACGGCTCTTCCTGGAGCGCGTCCCGCCGCGGGTGCTCGTGGTGTTCGACGAGGCGTACCTCGAATTCATCACCGATCCGGAGGCGCCGGACGCGATCCAGCTTTGGCGGGAGTATCCGAATCTCGTTGTACTACGGACGTTTTCGAAGGCCTATGGGCTCGCCGGGCTGCGGGTCGGGTATGCGGTGGCGCACGACCGCATTGCTACGGCCTTGCGGCAGACGGCGGTGCCGTTCGGGGTGAGCTCGATCGCGCAGGCGGCGGCGATTGCCTCGCTGGCCGACGTGGCCGAGCTGAAGGTTCGAGTCGACGCGCTCGTGGAGGAGCGGTCGAGGGTGGCGGCGGCGCTAGAGGAGCAGGGCTGGAAACTGCCGGAGAGCCAGGCGAACTTCCTGTGGTTCCCGCTGGGGCCGGATTCGGCCGACTTCTCCGCCACCTGCCACGAGGCCGGGTTGATGGTGCGCCAGTACGGCGACGACGGGGTCCGGGTGACGATCGGTGAGGTTGAGGCGAACGATCGTCTCATCGAGGTATGCCGCGAGTTCGGCCCCCGGTAGGTCGTCCACATCCTCCGATCGGTTCGTCGCATCATCCACTGGCGGCGGACTCGTGGCTCTCGGGTCGGCTGCGGGCCGTCATGGTGGGGCCATGGAACCGTGGGACGCGCTTCAGCGCTGATGCCGGAGGACGTGGACTCTCCTGCCGAGCGGCGACGACTTCGGCACGCGCTGTTGACCAGAGCGCTAGTCGCCGGCTCCAGGGCCTAGCCGTGGCGAGTCACCACAGCGCGCTGGTCCTGCATGGGCTGCCGATCTTCGCGGCCGATCCCCGGCAAGTGCACGTGACTCGGGTCGACGACAACCACTCTCGGAGCCGAGGTGGCCTCACTGTCCACGAGGCGGTGCTCGGTGCCAGGGCAATCGGCGCGGTCGTCGAGCCGAGCGTCGCAGTTGTCCAGACGGGGATGGTCAACGGCCCTATGGCGTCCCTCATCGCTGCCGATGCAGCGCTGCATCGGGGCGTAGTGACGTCGAGCGCTTTGGAGCGGGCATGTGTCTGCTTGGTGGTCCTCGCGCGCTTCCCGTGCGCCGGACGTTGGCTCGCGCTGACGAACGTGCGGAGTCGCCGGGAGAGACGCGCCTGCGGGAGGCCGTCCGGATGTTGGGTTTCGCAGCGACGCCGCAGGTGGCCATGCGGGACGGAAGCCGGACTATCTGGCGAGAGTTCGACGACCTCGTGGTCCTCCGACGCCGCATCGAGCTGGCCCGGCTGCTCCGGGCCGCCTGACTTTTCACCCTTCCTCGGCCGCCCGATCTTCGCCGCGGTCCTCGTACGCAACGTCTGTGCACACACTGGTGCCAGCGCGCATACCGTCCACGGTGTGCGTGTTCGCCGCACGGTGTGCGCAGACTTCCGCGTGTTAACCGCAAGGTGTGCCAGACGGTGCGTTCGGCACTGCGGCGTGCGGGCAGAGGCGTCCGCATTGTGAGATTTCCAGGCGGCCCGGATAGATTTGGCCTCGCACGGCTCAGCGGCGAGCGCGGGCATACCCCGGCGGCTCTCGCATCGAGTTGCCGTGGCCCCGACCGGCGACCCCGGGCGGTGCCGCGGCCCGGAAAACAGGGGCAACGGCCCACCACATGACCGTCCGCCCAGAAGGAGCACCCCGTGAGCGACCCTGCGACGGCCACAGCGGACCGACCCACCGAGACCACTGCCCACCTCACCGCCCCGACGCCCGCGGTGGGCGACGGCGGCCCGGACATGGTCCAGCTGCTCACTCCAGAAGGCCAGCGTGTCACGAACGCCGCGGCCGCCGACTACGCCCAGTACGTCGAGGACCTCACCGACGACGAGCTCCGCGACTTCTACCGCGACCTCGTCCTCATCCGCCGGGTCGACACCGAAGCCACTGCCCTCCAGCGCCAGGGCGAGCTCGGCATCTGGGCGTCACTCCTCGGGCAGGAGGCGGCACAGGTCGGCTCCGGCCGCGCGCTCAAGCGCCAGGACTACGCCTTCCCCACGTACCGCGAGCACGGGGTCGCCTGGTGCCGCGGCGTCGACCCGCTCAACCTGCTGGGCCTCTTCCGGGGCGTCAACCACGGCGGATGGGACCCCAACGAGAAGAACTTCCACCTCTACACCATCGTCATCGGCGCGCAGACGCTCCACGCGACGGGGTATGCGATGGGCGTCCAGCGCGACGGCGCCGTCGGGACCGGTGACCCCGACCGCGACACCGCCGTGATCGCGTACTTCGGTGACGGCGCCACTTCCCAAGGTGACGTCAGCGAGTCCTTCGTCTTTGCGGCCGTCAACAACGCCCCGATCGTCTTCTTCTGCCAGAACAACCAGTGGGCGATCTCCGAGCCCAACGACCGGCAGACGCGCATCCCGCTCTACCAGCGGGCCCGCGGGTTCGGCTTCCCGGGTGTGCGGGTCGATGGCAATGACGTGCTCGCGGTGTATGCGGTGACGAAGCATGCGCTCGAAGAGGCCCGCTCCGGTCAGGGCCCGTTCCTCGTCGAGGCGTGGACCTATCGGATGGGCGCCCACACGACGTCCGACGACCCGACCAAGTACCGGGTGTCGGCCGAGGTCGAGGTCTGGAAACTGCGCGACCCGATAGAGCGGCTCAAGGCTTACCTCGCCCACGAGGGCAAGGCGGACAGTGAGTTCTTCGACGAGGTCGACCGCGCGGCCGACGAGCTGGCCGCCCACGTCCGGGAGGGCTGCCTCACCATGCCCGACCCGACGCCGGAGTCGATGTTCGAGCACATCTACGTCGAGGACCATCCCCTCGTGGACGCGGAGCGCGAACAGTTCGCGGCCTACCAGGCCAGCTTCGCCGGCGAGGAGGTGCCGGCATGACCTCGCTGACCATCGCCAAGGCGCTCACGGCCGGCCTGCGCAAGGCCATGGAGAACGACCCGAAGGTCGTCCTCATGGGCGAGGACATCGGCAAGCTCGGCGGCGTCTTCCGCGTCACCGAGGGTCTCCAGAAGGACTTCGGCGAGGAGCGGGTCATCGACACCCCGCTGGCCGAGTCCGGCATCGTGGGCACCGCCGTGGGCATGGCCCTGCGCGGCTACCGCCCCGTGGTCGAGATCCAGTTCGACGGGTTCGTCTACCCCGCCTTCGACCAGATCGTGAGCCAGGTCGCCAAGATGCGGGCCCGCTCCCTCGGCAAGGTGACCATCCCCATGGTCATCCGCATCCCCGTCGGCGGCGGGATCGGTGCCGTCGAGCACCACAGCGAGTCCAACGAGGCCTACTTCGCCCACACCGCCGGCCTGCGGGTGGTGGCCTGCTCCAACCCCGAGGACGCCTACTGGATGATCCAGCAGGCGATCCGGACCGACGACCCGGTCATCTTCTACGAGCCCAAGCGCCGCTACCACGAGAAGGCGGAGGTCGACGAGGGTGGCGATGCTCCCCGCGGCCTGTACGACGCCGCCGTGCTGCGCGAGGGCGAGCATGTGACGCTCGCGGCGTACGGTCCCATGGTCAAGACCTGCCTGGACGCGGCCACGGCCGCCGCCGAGGAGGGCCGGTCGCTGGAGGTCATCGACCTGCGCTCCCTGTCGCCGCTGGACCTTGACGCGCTCACGACCTCGGTGCTGAAGACCGGCCGGCTCGTCGTCGCGCACGAGGCGTCGACGTTCCTCGGCATGGGCGCGGAGGTCGCGGCGGCGGTCACCCAGCGCTGTTTCTACTCCCTGGAGGCACCGGTGCTGCGGGTCGGCGGCTACAACCTGCCCTACCCCCCGAGCAAGCTGGAGGAGGAGTTCCTTCCCGACCTCGACCGTGTCCTGGACGCCGTCGACCGCTCGCTCGCGTACTGAAAGGCAGGACAGCACCTCCATGGCTCGTGTGAAGCAGTTCAACCTGCCCGACCCCGGCGAGGGCCTGGTCGAGGCCGAGATCGTCAGCTGGAAGGTCAAGGCCGGCGACACCGTCAAGGTCAACGACATCATCGTCGAGATCGAGACGGCCAAGTCGCTGGTCGAGCTCCCGGTCCCCTACGCCGGTACCGTCACCGAGCTGCTGGTGCCCGAGGGCGCGACCGTCGCCGTCGGGACGCCGATCATCGCGGTGGACACCGGCGTCGACGACGGCACGCCCGGGGCCGCACCTGCGCCGGCCGCCGCCGTCGGCGCCGGTGAGGACGGCGAGATCGAGGACGGGAAGATCGGCGGTGCCGCTCCCGGCGGGCGGGTGGCCGTCCTGGTCGGCTACGGCCCGCGCAGAACCGAGGCCAAGCGCCGTCCGCGCAAGGGCCTCCCCCCGACGACGGCGCCGGCCGCACCGGTCCCAC
>JBKPQA010000018.1:0-8667 GCA_046733835.1 Actinomycetota bacterium | reverse complement strand
GGTGTCGGGACCCTCTACGCCGCGGAGACCCTTTTCCTCGAACGGGTCAACCCCTGGACGCCCGCAGCCGACCTCGATCAGGCGACCGTGGCCGCGGTGGTCGACCGCGCGCATACTCTCCTCGACGCCGGCCGCCGGCATGCCACTCAGACCACCACCGGCAGCCAACGGCGGGGTGAGACCGCCTGGGTCCACGCGCGATCCGGACTACCGTGCCGCCGGTGCGGTGAGACGCTCCGGGTCGCCATGGTCGGCGAGGCGCCGCGAGAGCGGACGATGTTCTACTGCCCGCGTTGCCAGGGTGGACTGGCGCCGACCGACGACGGACGGCCGCAGCGCCCGCTGGGCCGCGACAAGCGCAGTGGTCCCGTGCTCGGGGACCGCGCCCGGCGCCGCTGACCCGCTCTAACGGCCCCGCCCAAAACCGCGTGGGCCCGGCCGGGTGCCGCCTCCACCACTGGAAGCGGCGCTAGGCTCCGCACAAACCGGCGGAGACCTATGGCGAGACGAGGGGGAACGTATGTGGGTCTCGATAGCCATCATCATCGTCGGTACCGAGATCTGCGCCCTCGCGCTGATCACGGTGCGCCGCTACCGCCAGGAGCGGCCCAACCGCTATCACAAGTCTCCGATCGCCGGGGACATCTTCGGCGTCATCGGCACCGGGTTCGCCGTCATCCTCGCGTTCGTCATCTTCACGGTGTTCGAGAGCTACCAGAGGGCTCGAGACGACACCGGTATCGAGTCGGTGGCGACGCGGCAGATGTACGCCATCACCAGCTATTTCGAGCCGCAGAGCCGCGACCGGCTCCAGGCGGACTTGATCTGCTACGGCCGGTCCGTGGTCTATGACGAGTGGCCGCTGATGGCGACCGGTGAATCCAGTCCGGTGGTCGACGGCTGGGTCGACCAGCTGGACCGCCAGATGCTGGCCACCCCCGTCACGACGAACAAGGAAATTGAAACCTTCAACACGTGGTTCGCGCGGGCCGCCGAGCGCCAAGAGGGACGCCGGGGCCGACTCGCTGAGGCCGCTCCATATGTCCCGCCGTTCGTCTGGGCGATGGTGCTCCTGCTGTTCGCCGTCGTCATGGGGTACCAGATCCTCTTCGTCAGGACGACGACTCCCCTGATTCCCCAGGTGATCGGCGTCAGTGCCGTCGCGGCCACCATGCTCGCCGGCGTCGTCGTGGTCTACGTCCTGGACGCCCCGTTCGCCGACCGCGGGGCGCAACTCCCCCCGGTCCGGATGCAGTCCGCCGTCACGGCCATGCAGTCCTCATACCAAGGGGACCCGGCGGCCATTCCCTGTGACGACCGAGGGATACCCAGGCCCTAGCGCACACACGTCATTCCGCGGTGGCCGACCGATCCTCGAACAGCGTCAGGTGCACCTCGCCCGGCGCGTCGAGCCGTGAGTTCCTGGAGCCCCAGGGCGTGTCGACGGCGGCCGCCACGAGCTCGGCGCCACCCTCGACCGCGGCCGTCGTGGCAGCGTCGACGCGGTCGACCTGGAGCGCCACGCGAATCGGGCCCGCCACTTGGCGACCCACCTCGAGCTCGTCGATGTACCGCGCGTGCGGTTCATCACCGATCTCCAGCGTGGCCCGGCCGGCCTCGAGGATGACCACTCGCCCGGCGTCCTCCGAGACGTACTCGGCCGACTCCGGCATGCCCAGAACGTCCCGGTAAAAGGTGACCGCGGCGTCGTAGTCGGGGACCGTGAGGACCAGCCGGAGCTCGCGAACGCCCGGCGTGCTCACGAGCGCCGGTCCCGCCGCGACGGCCCGTGGGCCATGCCCATGTAGACGCCGCCCTCGCGCAGCTCGTCGACCATCTGGCGCAGCCGCTTCCGTCTCGTCTGGTCCCTCTCGGCGCGCGCGATCCACGCGAGGTAGTCGTTGCGCTGGTATGCCGGCCGCTCCCGGTATGCGTCGCGCACGCCCGCCGCTCGAAGCGCCTCGTCGACATCGTCGGGCATCGGTTGCTGCGGTCGCTTCAGCGCGCTCATCGGGCCGGCACCTGGGCGAGCGCCTCGATCTCGACCAGGCACTCGGGCCGTCCGAGCGCCGCCACGAAGAGGACGGTGATGGCGGTGGGGTGCCGGCCCCACACCTCCTGGGCGGCGGCGTAGGCCGCAGTGATGTCGACGTCCGCAGCCAGGTAGATCGTCAGCTTGGCGACGTCCGCCTGGGTGCAGCCGACGCTCTCGAGGACCGTGAGAACGTTGCGCAACGCCTGCTTGCTCTGCTCCACGGGGTCGTCACTGACGACCTGGCCCGTCTCGTCGACTCCGTTCTGGCCGCCCACGACGAGAAGCGATCCAGGGCCCTCCACAAGAACCCCCTGAGAGAAGGCCGGATTGTGGTGCATCGAGTCGGGATTGACGTGGGTCAGGGTCATTCCGGTTCTCCTGTCGGATGTGATCTCGTCCCGGATCGGGACGAGGCGTGGCGAGCGCGTTGCTGGCGGACTTTGTGGCGGTTGCCGCAACGGCTCATGGAGCACCAGCGGCGGTTCCCGGATCGGGACGTGTCGACGTACACCACAGCGCAGTCGTCGGCTCCACACTCCCGGATGCGGTTCGCATGGTCGCTCAGCAGGTGCACCGCCTCGCGGGCCAGAGTGGCAAGCAGCTGGTCGACCTTCGGTGGCGGCGGCCCCGAACCGAGCTGAGGCGCGACGTCCGGCTGAGCCGCATACCGGTTCACGATCGCCTGCTGGTCGGGTCGTTGCGGCCGCCCCCGGGAGACATCGGTGACGAGCCTGGCGATGGCGTCGCGAAGTCGCTTGGCCCGCCGCAGGTCCGCCGCGGTGGCGGTCACCCGGACACCGAAGCGTTCCTCGATCCACCGCTCCAGGTCCTCCGCACCGTGCCACCGTTCCCACTCGGGACGCCCGCCCATCGACCCGGTGTATGCGAAGTCGAGCGCGATGTCACCGGAGTCGAACCACCAGCGGACGCCGTCCGCGGAGACGAACCACTGCCCCACTTCGGGTCTGGTCCCCGGGGGCATGTAACCACCTTAGCTGGTTACAGCGCTCGATGCCACGCCGAGCACTACAGAGCCAGCTCCGCCTGGTTAGCATCGACCGCGTTGCGCGCGCGGCGTGCGCTCTCTCGCTCGCAATAGACGCCACACCGACTCCGACGAGGATCACCGATGACCATGCGCGTCCCGTTGCCGCATGTCGCTCAGCCAAGCGGCTCCAGCGAGTACGTGCTCACGATCTCCTGCCCGGACCGGCCTGGTCTGGTCGCCGACGTGACGCGGTACATCTTCGAGAGCGGGGGCAACATCGTCGAGAGCCAGCAGTTCGAGGACCGGCTCACGCTCCGGTTCTTCATGAGGGTGCACTTTGTGACGGTCAGCGGTGATTTGGGCCTCGACGACCTCCGCACGGGATTCGCTCCCATCGGCGAGAAGCACGCGATGACGTGGCAGATGTGGAGCGCCCGCGACCCCTACCGGACCCTGATCATGGTGTCCAAGCTGGGGCACTGCCTGAACGACCTCTTGTACCGGTGGTCCACCGGCAGTCTCAACATCGAGGTGCCCGCCGTGGTGTCGAACCACACGGACCTCGCGCCGCTCGCCGCGGCATACGGCATCCCGTTCCACCACATCCCGGTCACCCCGGACACCAAGAAGCAGGCAGAGGGCCGGCTCCGGGAGCTCGTCCAGAAGCTCGACATCCACCTAGTGGTTCTGGCGCGCTACATGCAGGTGCTCTCCGACGACCTCGCCCTGTCCCTACCCGGCCGAATCATCAACATCCACCACTCGTTCCTACCGAGCTTCAAGGGCGCCAGGCCCTACCACCAGGCGTTCGGCCGGGGAGTCAAGCTGGTCGGCGCAACGGCGCACTTCGTCACGCCCGAGCTCGACGAGGGGCCGATCATCGAGCAGGACGTCCTGCGGGTGGACCACCGGCTCGGTCCAGAGGAGCTCGTCACCGCCGGTCAGGAGATCGAGAGCCGCGTGCTCACTCGCGCGATTCGGTGGCGCGCCGACAACCGGGTGCTCCTCAACGGCGATCGGACCGTGGTCTTCAGCTGAGCGGTCCGCCCTTCGCGTCGCTGGGCTGGGGCCGCCGCAACGTGCCGGCGCCATCGCGTTCGAAGGCCACGTCGACCTCGTCGATGCCGGATCCGGGCTGGTCGGGAAGCAGGACGCGCTCACCGTCGTACCGCATGCCGCCGACCACCGGCGAGCGCGCCGCCCACCACGCGGCGTCGAGGTCGTTCACGACACTCGTGGGATGAGCCGCCGCCACCGCCGCGATGGCGCCGACGCCGATCGCGGACTCCATCATCGAACCGACCATGGTGCCGAGCCCGGCTTCCGCGGCGCGCCGCAGCTGCTCGACGGCGATGCCGAGCGATCCACACTTGGCCAGCTTGACGTTCACCAGATCGGCGGCCTGCAAGCGGAGGATCCGCTCGAGGTCCACGAGGCTCAGCAGCGACTCGTCCGCCATGATCGGAAGGCCGACACGCGAGCGAACCCAGGCCAGCCCCTCGACGTCCTCACCGATGACCGGCTGCTCGACGAGCTCGACGCCGAGGTCGGCGTCCTCCAGCCCGCGGATCACGGTGACGGCCTCCGCGGGCGTCCATCCCTGGTTCGCATCGAGCCGGATCGTCACGTCGGGTCCGACCGCCTCTCGGACCGCCCGCACCCGGGCGACGTCCGTGGCGGCGCCCGTGCCGACCTTCATCTTCAGGGTCGAGAAGCCCTGGGCGACGCGCTGCACGGCCGCCACTGCGAGGTCATGGAGCCCACCCGCGGAGAGCGTGACGTCGGTGCGGAGGGCAATGGGGTATGCGTCGGTGCCCGTTGCCAGATCCGCTCCAGGCGTCGTGGCCCCCTCTCTGAGAAAGGCACTCAGCGTAAGTCCGCCGCGGCGGGCGAGCAGGTCGCGAACGGCGACGTCGACGGCCGCCTTGGCCCCGAAGTTGCGCGCCACCGCGCGTTGCACCGAGGCGAGAACCTCGGCCCAGTCGTCGACGTCCCGACCGAGAACGATGGGAGCGAGCATCTCCTCGACGCAGGCCGCAGCGCCAGCGAGCGACTCGCCAGTGACCTGCCACACCTGTGGGGCCTCACCCCAGCCAGTCGAGCCGTCCGTGTCGGACACCCGGACGACAAGGGTGTCCGTTGTGGTCGTGCGGCGCAGCGCTGTGACGAACGGCGTGTGCAGGGGTACCGAAAGGCGGGCGCAGTCGACGGCGGCGAACCGCGAGCCCATGGCGGGGTGTGACGTCAGGCGGCGGAGGCGACGACCGAACCCATCCCGGCGGCAGGTGCCGCGGAGCCGACCGGCAGGGTGACCGGAGCGGCGATGGCCTCGGTGTGGGCCACGCGGGTCGAGACCTCCCGCAGGACCGCCGAGAGCGGGACACCGAGGGCCCCGCAGATCGACCCGAGCAGCTCGGACGAGGCTTCCTTCTCGCCGCGCTCGACCTCGCTCAGATAGCCGAGCGACACCGACGCCGACGAGGAGACTTCGCGCAGAGTCCGGCCCTGGTGCTGCCGCTCCTCGCGGAGGACGTCACCCAGCTCACGTCGCAACAGGACCATGGAACCCCTCCTTCGCAGCGTCCGGTCGGTCAGTCGAATCCTGTCCACCATAGCCCGTCCTCGCCAGCCACCACGGGGCCGTTCCGCCCACGGCGGAACGGGGGCCGGGCCGGTGGGAAGGCACTGGGTGCGTCAGGGCGGACATCTCACCGACCTCAACGCGCGAGATCCCGACATCCTTCCGCGTCCCGGAGCCACCCGACGCACGCCAGCCAACCAGCCGAGAGGCTGGCGAGGGGGCGCGGCGGCATAGGTCAGGTGGTCGAGTCGAGGCTCTTCATCAGCAGGGCGAGGGCCGCGCCGACCGCGCCATCGCGGATCTCGCGGCGATCCCCGGACAGGTCGTGCTCCTGGACCTGCGTCCCGTCCGGCCCGGCGACGGCGACGTAGACCCGGCCGACCGGCATGCCGTCCTGTGGTTCTGGACCGGCGACGCCGGTCGTCGCCACGCCCCAGTCCGCGTCGAGGACCCGCCGGACGCCCTCGGCCATCTGTTGCGCCACGTCCCCGTCGACGGCGCCGCGCGCCGCGAGCAGGTCGGCGTCGACACCCAGGACCGACGCCTTGGCGTCGGTGGCGTAGGCGACCACGCCGCCTCGCACGACCGCCGAGGCGCCGGGCGGGTCGATGAGCTGGGAGGCGAGCAACCCGCCGGTCAGCGACTCGGCGGCGGCGACGGTCTGGCCGAGGGAGGACAGCGCGGCGACGACCTCGTTCATCGGTCGGGCTCCTGTCGACGAGCGGCTCGGCGGGCCGCCGTTCGCGCGCTGTTCGCCCGCAGCCGCCGGGCCTTGACCAGGTAGTCGACGCCCGTGATGACGGTGACGACGAGGGCCGCCGCGAGGACGAGATAGGCCGCCGTCAGCCAAATCGTGTCGCCCGGCAGCGACTCCAGCGGAAAGATCAGCACCCCGACCGCCAGGGTCTGCAGCACCGTCTTGAGCTTGCCGCCACGCCCAGCCGGCATCACGCCGTGCCGGATGACGACGAACCGCATCACCGTGACGCCGACCTCCCGAACGAGGATGATCACGGTCACCCACCAGGGGACGATCCCGATGATGGACAGACCGATGAGCGCCATTCCGAGCATCGCCTTGTCGGCGATCGGGTCGGCGACTTTCCCGAAGTCGGTCACCTGCTTGCGGCGCCGCGCCAGGTCGCCGTCGATGCTGTCGGTGACCATGGCCAGGCCGAAGACGAGCAGGGCCGCCAGCCGGTAGCCCCAGACGTGACCGCCATCAGCCAGCAGCAGCCATCCGAACACCGGCACGAGGACGAACCGGAACACCGTCAGATAGTTCGGCAGATTCCAGGCACTGGGGGAACGCGTCTCCGCGGCGCGCTGGTCCGGCGGCCCGGCTGATGTGCTCATCGGCTGCTCATCTCACGCGGGCGAGCAGGTCAACGCCATCGCTGGCAACGACGACGGCAGGGACGAGGTCGCCGACGGCAGGCACCGCGTCGGCGGAGGAGAGGACGAGCGTTGTGCTCCCGTCGACGTCGGGTCCCTGGTATGCGGTCCGGCCGACGATGCCGTCTCCCTCGGCTGAGAGGTCCACGGACTCCACCAGGACCTCGACGGACTCGCCGACCCGCTCCTCGGCTCGCCGGGCGGTGAGCTCCTCGACCAGTGCAGTGACCCGCTCCACGCGCTCGGCCACCACGCCCTCCGGCAGGTGGCCGTCCAGGTGCTCCGCCTCGGTGCCGTCCTCGTCGGAATATCCGAAGACGCCCACGACGTCCAGCTGCGCCGCCTCGAGGAAGGCGGTCAGCTCCGCCAAATCCGCCTCGGTCTCCCCGGGAAACCCGACGAGAACGTTCGTCCGCACGCCGGCCGCTGGGTCGGCCGACCGCACCCGCTCGAGTAGGTCGAGGAACGCTGCGCGCCCCCCGAACCGGCGCATCCGGCGCAGCAGCGGCTCCGAGGCGTGCTGGAAGGAGATGTCGTAGTACGGCACGACAGCAGAAGTACCCGCCATTGCGGCCAACAGGCTCGGCCGGATCTCGGCGGGCTGCAGGTACGACACGCGCACCCGGTCGATCCCCTCGACCGCGGCGAGCTCCAGCAACAGCGACTCGAGCAGGGTCAGGTCGCCGAGGTCCTTGCCGTAGGACGTCGAGTTCTCGCTCACAAGGAACAGCTCGCGAACGCCCTCCCCCGCCAGCCACCGCGCCTCGGCCAGCACCTCGGCCGGCGGCCTCGACAGGTAGGCCCCGCGGAACATCGGGATCGCGCAGAAGGCGCAGCGCCGGTCGCAGCCGCTGGCTATCTTCAGCGGCGACCAGGGGCGGTCGTCGAGCCTCGCTCGAACGACCGGCGGTCCGTACGCGTGTTTTGGACTTTCCCCTCGCAGCGCCCCGTGCCCGGGTGTCGCCACCGCGGATGCCGCTCCCTGCCGCGCGGTCGGTGAGAGCGGCAGGAGCCGGCGGCGGTCGGCAGGGGTATGCGAGGCAACCCGGCCCCCGCCGAGGATGGTCGCGAGGTGGTCGGACATCGACGCATACGAGTCGAATCCGAGCACTCCGTCCGCCTCGGGGAGCTGCGCAGCGAGCTGCTCGCCGTACCGCTCGGCCAGGCAGCCGACCGCGACGACCGCCTGCGTCCGCGCTCCGGACCCGGGCTCTTTGAGGTCGGCCGCCTCCAGCAGCGCGTCGATCGAGTCCTTCTTGGCCTGCTCGACGAAACCGCACGTGTTGACCAGGGCGACGTCGGCGTCCGCGGCGTCGTCGACCAGGTCCCAACCGTCGGCGCGGAGCCGGCCGGCGAGCTCCTCGGAGTCGACGTCGTTACGCGTGCATCCCAGGGTGACGAGGGCGACGCGCCGCCGCGTGGACCGCCCCGGCATCGCAGTGACCGTCACGCTGGGAGTCTACGGGGGTGAGCAGCCTGCCCTTCGCCATGCCAAAGGTCATCGACGGCCACAACGACCTCCCCTGGCAGCTGCGGCTCCAGTGCGGCGGCAACCTCGACCGGATCGACATCTCGCGGCCGCAGTCGACGACCGCCACTGACATTCCGCGCCTGCGGGCGGGAGGGGTCGGAGGCCAGTTCTGGTCGGTCTACGTGCCGAGCAACCTC